>NZ_JAUBQX010000002.1:0-34455 GCF_036701505.1 Microcoleus sp. Pol11C2 | reverse complement strand
CCTACAGCGCCACAGATAACAGCGGCGCAGTTAGCCCCCCAGCTAACGCGAATCTCGGTTTAACAGGAACGACACCCCCACCGACTCCAGTACCAGTACCAACACCCACTCCCACACCATTACCAATACCGATTCCAGCACCAACACCAACTCCAACACCAACTCCCACACCGACTCCCAACGAACCGCCAGCAGCCAATAATACTAACCTCACCCTAGAGCCCAACAGCACCGCGCAAATTCCGGGATTGGGAAAAAGTGACCCCGATGGGTCGATCGCCTCTTACACCATCAACACCCTGCCGCCAGCGGCCCAAGGCATCCTGTTTTTAGGAGATCCAGCCAACGGCGGAGTCGCCGTGACACCGGGCCAAGTCTTGACACCGGAACAGCTAGGACAACTATTTTTCCAATCCACAGCTAGCTTTACCGGAGCAACTTTCAGCTACAGCGCTACAGATAACAACGGCGCTACCAGTCCCCTGGTTACCGCTACTCTCGGTTCCACAGGAGCAACTCCCACACCAAATCCCCTAAACTTACCGCCAGTAACCAACAATGCTAATTTCACGGTAGACCCCAACAGCAGCGCGCGGGTGCCGGGATTGGGAGGAAGTGACCCCGATGGGTCGATCGCCTCTTACACCATCAACACCCTGCCGCCAGCGGCCCAAGGAATCCTGTTTTTAGGAGATCCAGCTAACGGCGGAGTAGCCGTGACACCAGGTCAAGTCCTGACGCCGGAACAAATAGGACAACTATTTTTCCAATCCACAGGTAGCTTTACCGGTGCCAATTTCAGCTACAGCGCCACAGATAACAGCGGCGCTACCAGCCCCGCCACTGCTACAGTTGCCGCTATATCCCCGACTTCCAACCAACCGCCATCGATTAACAATGTTAACTTCACGGTTCCGACTAACGGCATCGTGCAGGTCTTGGGATTGGGAGGAAGTGACCCCGATGGGTCGATCGTCTCTTACACGATCACCAGCGTCCCCCCAGCTAACCAAGGAGTCCTGTTCTTATCAGATTCAGTCAACGGCGACGTACCCGTGACAGCCGGTCAAGTTTTGACTCCGGCACAAATAGGACAACTATTTTTCGTAGCCACAGTTGACTTTAACGGAGCAACTTTCAGCTACACGGCGACCGACAACCTCGGCAAAGTCAGCCCCGCTAGCGCTACTGTTGCTGCTATCTTGAGGCCAGTTGGAACTGTTCCCCCACTCGTACCAACACCAACACCAACACCCGCGCCCGGTATCTCAAATCCGATCGGGGAAACAGATACCGACTGTCAATGTTCTCCCATTATTGAAAAACCGGGAATTAACTTTGCGCCCCCGCAGCAACCACCTGCAGTTGGATTTGTCCGGCCGATTTCACAATTTTCAGAGGGACAAACCACCAAAGGAACCAACGGCGATGACTTCATCGTAGACACCAAAGGCAATCAAAAAATTGTCGGTTTTGAAGGCAACGACCTGCTTTTAGGTGAAGACGGCGCGGACGAGATTTACGGCAACGAAGACAATGACACCATTTTTGGGGGCATTGACACCGATATTGTTTACGGAGACGAGGGCAACGATATCGTATTTGCAGGCAAACAGAACGACTGGATTGCCGGCGACTTAGGCTCTGACACCCTGTTTGGAGATCGAGGTGCGGATACGATTCTCGGAGACACCGGGCAGAACAACTCCCAGAGTCCTGACGATGCTCGCGATTTGATTTTCGGAGGCGAGGGTGCAGACCTCATTAACGGCAACGAGGGCGACGATACCATCCATACCGGCAAAGGTGACGATATTGCCCTTGGAGGTAAAGAAAATGACCGAATTTGGGGCGAACTCGGCTCCGATACGTTGTTTGGTGGCATCGGCTCCGACAGCTTGTTTGGGGGCATCCGCGACCAAAGGGCCACAGACTCCGAGGGACGCGACTTGCTGTACGGAGGCTTCGGTAACGACTTCCTCAACGGCCAACAAGACAACGATACGCTGGTTGCAGGCAAAGATAACGATCGCGCTTACGGAGGTAAAGGCAATGACATCATCTACGGTCAATTAGGCTCCGATACCCTCTACGGTGGCGAAGGAGCCGATACTCTGCTGGGCGACAGTGGCAGTTCCCAGTCCATCGGGGATCTCGGCGAACAAGACTTAATCTTTGCCGACAGCGGCAACGACATCATCGGCGGCGGCCACGGTAATGATACCGTGCAAGCAGGTAAAGGCAATGATTGTGTTTGGGGTGGCAAAGATAATGACCTGATTTGGGGCGAACTCGGCTCTGATACCCTCGTCGGCGACAGCGGCGATGACACCATGTACGGTGGCGCTCGAAGTCGAGCTAAAGATGTTGGCGGCCAAGACTTGCTCTTTGGTGGCATCGGTGCTGATGTGCTGTTCGGCGATGAGGGTGACGATACCATCAGTGGCGGTCAAGACAACGACTTGATTTACGGCGGTAAAGCTAACGACCTCATACACGGAGATCAGGGTGACGACTTGATTTACGGCGGTGACGGCAGCGATGAACTCTGCGGTGGCGAGGGTAACGATACCATCTATGGCGATCGTGCTGATAACCGGGCTGTCTCGGTGGGCGCAAACGACCAGCAAGACTGCATCAACGGCGGTGACGGCGATGACTTGCTCTACGGCAATGAAGGCCAAGATACTATCAACGGAGATGCTGGCAGCGATACCCTGATTGGTGGTAAAGATAACGACCTTCTCAATGGGGGCGCTGGAGATGACTGGCTGTTTGGTGACTTGGGCGAGGATACTTTAATTGGAGGTATTGGGAGCGATCGATATGTGTTGAGTGCTGATGGCGGGACTGATACTGTCATTAACTTTGAGGTAGGCGTCGATAAGTTTGTTTTGAGCGACGGGCTGAGTTTCCAGCAGTTGCAATTTAGCGCCACTCCGAACGGTACGTTGCTGCTAGTAGCAGCAACCGATCGCGTTTTAGCGAATCTGGTGGGGGTTAACGGGGCGATCGGCTCCTCGGATTTCCTACCAAATCTCTCTGAGCTCTAGAATTGGCGGCGAAAGTCTCCTGTTCTGGCGAACAAAACGCCGCAGCAGATCAGAACTTCTGTGGCGTTCCTCACAATACTCAATCCGGGTTAGAAACTTTGTAGCACTCGGCCTTTGAAATCGCTCTTACAGTTGGCTTTTGTTCCTCTCTCAAATGCTAAAAAATAAAGGTGTATTCAAGCCGGATTTGGTATAATATCAAATCTGTTAGGAGCTAGATTATTCATCAATCTATTATCTTTATCGACGTGAACCAGGGTCAATCTATTGTCATCTGCGGTGAATAAAATATATTTGTTTACCGCTGATAAACACAGATTAAGGCAGATTAATTATATTAATTCCTGTTTCATAAGCCGTAATTTTTGACTGTTTTTACGCCCGACGATGCTACCGGAGTTTATATAACTTTCTATGGGTTTTTTCAGGTGTTCCAATGTACACAATGGTTGGTAGATCAAGTGTTTACTACCCACTAATTTTAGTGTGTTGTGCGATCGGGCTTAAGAGCCAACTAAAATTCATCACTAATTCCCCATTCCCATTCCATTGATTCACAATAGAAGGAAAGAAGAGATACACGGATAGCTATTTTTTCCTTTTTCTTGGTGAAGCCCCAATTCTCCATAATCAATTCAAATACTTAGCTTAGGATAGCGAAATCTGCTTGCGTAAAAACAGCCGGCGCGGCTGGCCGAACAGCCAACCAGTCCAATTCCAATCCACCTGTTGCAAGCGATAGCCGGCCTGATAGTACAACTGTCGCGCCGCGTGATTATTTTCCAGAACGTGGAGGTAAATCTCAGAAAATCCCCATTCTCTGGCTGTCTCCTCGCAGTGGCTGAGCAATTGTTGAGCAACCCCCTGCCGCCGATACTCTGGGTGAACGGCTAAATTCGACAAATAAGGATAGTCAGAATTAGGGCTTTGCCAAGGAAAGCGAGAACGCATAGCCATTTCTACTGTTCCTGTTATGCGCTGATCTCGGTGCGATCGATAATTCTGCGTTCCCTCCTCGCGCGAGACTAGCTCAGCAACCAGACAAATGTAATGTTCTGCCTTAGAACGCAGTCGATTTTTTAAATCTTCGTAAATGCCCAAACGCAACACTGGATACACCCATTCTACAAACCCCTCGCGGGAGTGAAAGCTCATGGCTAAAATATCAGCTAGCTGCGTTAAGTCGTTGGGCGCAGCCACCCGGATAGAAAAACCAGAAAGTCCGGGAGGTTGTTGTTGGTGAGATGGTGAGGAAAAAAATGAAGGATTCACAATGCCAGGCCACTATAGTAATTTTTTTACGCGGGTTTCTAAGCTACCCTCTTAGAAAATTCACTGATGTTATACTGATCTTATAACGTAACTTATAGGCATAGTTTATTACCCAATTAAATTACATTTTTTTTGCTTGACTTTAAGTAGCATTTGAGGTAAATGCAAAATTATTAGCATTTAATACTCTAGTTATGACAAAATAAAACTCATCCCCTAATACTAGATTTGTGGATAAGCTATTTGACCTTTAAATTGAAGCTTGATCCCTGGCTTTCGGCCGACATCACAAGAGTTTAAGTAAACAGTAGCTTACAAATTAAATGCGCGACAGCTTAGCGGGCAAGGTATTAAAAACAATCACAAAGGTTTTAACGTCAGGTTCCCGGAATCCTACCGCTCTCTGCTTACGGAAATACCCGATCGAATATAATTTATCCGTCAAGCGGTAGTTGAAAAACTCAACGACTGACCATACTAACACCGGGCACGATCGCGCGTCGGATGTTCACCGCCGCCTCCCGACCTGACACCCCAGCTTTCAGCAGTTCTGGGCTATCCATCGCCCGTCCCCGATCGAACCGGCCTTACCTGTTGAGCTAGGGGGTACTTTCCCAACTTCCAATTTAAATTTGGATGCCGGGAAACAGTCTGCAGGGGTTTTCCCCATCGGTTCGATACTCTGCTGCGCGCGAGCGAGACCTTCAAAACCTCGATCGAGCTGATTGACCCTGCCCAAAAACCGATACAAGCCACCGACACTCGTCGGGGACAGCTCAAAATTTTAGACCCTAGTTCAAGCTCCCCGATTCATCTGTGGAGTAAATCTAAAATCTAAAATCTAAAATCTAAAATCGACTGATCGGTTTCCACAGAGTACATCCCTAGCTAAGATTAACAGATGGATGCTCGAGCTTGCGGTGTTTCGCCGCAGTAATTGGCTTGTCGAAGGTCTGCAGGACGCACAAAAAATGCCGAGATCGGGGAAAAAAGTGCAAGTCTAACTAAAATGGTACAGCAATTGCGTCACTCCCACAGACACCTCTGTGGTCTGTCAGCCACCCCCCAATATCAGTCAGGGGCTCAGGGCCCGATGGTGGTCGCTATCCTTGGCTGACTGTTAAAGTTGCTGTTACTTGTGGGAAAAAAACACAGGCGAAGATGTTGGTTGTCTATTATATCTTGCTGCGGGCAGCTTTCACATACCAAATACAATATTCCCAGGAGCTAGGAGCAAACATAAATTTGGCAAATCAACTCACAATCAGGACGGTTATTCCTATGTATTCTGAGATATCCAGACGGCAGTTAAAATGGCCAGATTTGTGTTTGCTCTATTGCTGCATAAAGGTAAGGGGTAAAAAAAACTTATCGGGAGACGAGTTTATATGAATATCATTAAATAATAAAATTGGGGTGCACGACAGATAACTGTGGCTCAGAAGAATTCCGAATTGAAAACCCAGACATCAAAAATGAAGGTTGATGCTTGCCTCGCACACTCACAACAACTTCATATCCACGAATTATTGTGATACCATTTTCCCAAAATAATGGCACTCTAGGCAAAATCCGAATCCTTATGTCATCAGTCATTCGCAATCGAAAATCGAAAATCGAAAAGGGTATGACTTCAGCAATTTAAATCGGCGAATTCTTCCTTTAATCAGACTTATTAAATCGAACAGCCCCGGGGCACAGGAGAACGGTGCATGAATTCCCAAGAAAATCCTAAGCTAAAAATTCTGATCGTCGATGACGAACCGGATAACCTCGACTTGCTTTACCGCACCTTCCATCGAGACTACAAAGTGCTCAGAGCCGAATCTGGTCCCGCTGCTCTCGAAATTTTGGCAAAAGAGGGAGAAGTTGCGGTGATTATCTCCGACCAGCGAATGCCAAAAATGAGCGGTACGGAGTTTCTCAGCTTGACGGCGGCTCAGTACCCCGACGTGATCCGAATTATTTTAACTGGCTATACGGATGTTGAAGATTTAGTGGAAGCTATTAACGCTGGCAAAGTATTCAAATACGTTACCAAGCCTTGGGATGCTCAAGAGCTGATAAATCTTGTCAGTCAAGCTGTTGAGACTCACAATCTTCTGAAAACGCGCACCAATGAACTGCGCCGTGCTTTGAGCCAAGAATCGCTGCTTTATGCCGTTACCAATACTATCCGATCGGCTCCCAATTACCAGCAAATGCTGCAAAGAATTGTGGAAAGTGTCGGGCAGATGTTTGAGGTGAGTTGCTGTCTGCTGCGGCCGTTCCAAGACGGCCGGGTGGCCGATGAGTGGTTCGTTTACCAGAAGGCAGAAACTAAAGGGTTGCGGGGCGATGAGGAAGCGATGCCCGGTGATGCTTCTGCTGCCGAACTCTCCCCGGATTTGCTGCCGGATTTGGTTTGGGAAACTCTGGATGTGGAGGTGATTCAAGATGCCCAAACTGACGATCGAGTTTTAAACTGGGATAATCAGCAACGACAGCAGGCTTACGAAGCTGCGAATATTCGATCGAGCTTGATCGTACCGCTGTTTTACAAAATCGAACTGATGGCAGTCTTGGCGCTGCACCAGTTCGATCGACCGCGCCAGTGGCAAGACCACGAGGTACAGTTGGTAATTACGGTGGCAGACCAAGCGGCTTTGGCGCTTTCTCAAGCCCGGGCTTACGAACGGGTGCGGGCGCTGGCAAAGCGCGAGGCCTTAGTCAATACTATTACTACGGCAATTCGATCGAGTCTCGATCCTCAAAATATTTTTGCAGCCATTACTCAACAACTCGGCCAAGCTTTGCAAGTTGACGGCTGCGCCCTATCTCTGTGGACAGAAGATGATGAATACGTCCAATGCGTGGGGCTATACGACACAAATATGGATACCGTGGCTGTAGAACAGGGTTTTATTGATCCAGAGGTAGTTGCGAACCCCCTGGGCTACGAGACGGCTTCTGGCGATGCTGCTGCTAACACTCGGGCTTGGGTTTTTGCCCATCCTTCTTTGCCACAGTCTTTGGTGCCGATTCGGGGCAATCCGGTGTTGCTGCAAGTTATGGTATCAAAAGAGCCGGTGGCGATCGAAGATCTCGAGGAACACCCCGAGTTAAATGTTACAGAACTCCAAGTTCGATCGCCAGCCCGCGCCCTGTTAGTCGTTCCCTTGCTCTCAGAAGGCAAAATCATCGGCAGCATTTCCCTGCGCCAAAATCGCAGCATCCGCCGCTGGAACATCTCAGATATTGACCTGGCTCAAATAGTCGCAACTCAAGCTGCTCTGGCCGTACAGCAGTCGCGCCTCTACCAGACTACCAGACAGCAGGCAGAACGGCTTCTGGAAGCCGATCGGCTCAAGACCGAATTTTTCCAAAATATCTCCCACGAGTTCCGCACGCCTCTAACTCTAACTATCGGCCCTCTGGAATCAGCTTGCAGGCGCCAAGAAGACTTGCCCTACGAACAAGCCGTAATCGCTTTGCGTAATTCCCGCCGCCTCCTGCGCTTGGTAAATCAACTGCTGGACTTGCAGCGGCTCGATGCCGGACGGATGCAGCCGAGTTTCCGCCCCTGCGATTTAGTCGGTTTCTGTTACTCTACCGCAGAGTCGTTCCGCGCCTACTGTGAGAAAAAAGGACTGCACTTAATTACCCAACTGCAAGAATGTCCTTTACTTTATTTGGATCTGGAAAGATTTGACAAAGTTATTTACAACCTGCTATCAAATGCTGTTAAATTCACCCCAGAAGGCGGAACTATCACCCTGAAAGTTGAATCGGCTGGCGCTCACTGCTTGTTGCAAGTAAAAGACACCGGTATCGGCATTCGCACCGAACAAATTCCCTATTTATTCGAGCGCTTTCACCAAGCCGAAGGTTCTGCTAGCCGTTCCTACGAAGGCAGCGGTTTAGGTTTGGCACTTGTCAAAGAATTGGTCGAACTCCACGGCGGTCAAATTTCTGTTGAGTCAGTTTACGGCGAAGGTACTACTTTTACCGTTTGGCTGCACTTCGGTTCGACTCACTTGCCGCCGGAACAGGTACTAGAAATACCAGCAGAGTTTCACTCATCCAAAGCTGCGGTGGAACTGGCAGATGTGGAGGCAGATTTGTCCGAAAATGAGGCTGAAAATTACAACTTTGAGCCGCTCCAACCGGTCAGATCAGAAACAGCAGTGGGAACGGTTTTGGTGGTTGACGACAATCCCGATTTACGCTTTTATGTGTCAGCTATTCTGCGAGATTCCGGCTTTGCAGTGTTGCTGGCTCGCAACGGAGAAGAAGGATTTGCCGTGGCTAAAAAACGTCGCCCTAATTTAATTATAACGGATTTGATGATGCCTTTGGTTTCGGGTTTGGATTTGATTAAGATGATTCGAGAAGATGAGGAATTGCAGGGAACTCCGGCAATTTTGCTGACTGCTAAAGCCGACGAAGATACTCGAATTGAAGGAGTAGAACGGGGTGCTGATGCTTATTTGTCCAAGCCTTTTAACGATCGAGAATTGTTGGCGGAAGTGCGGAATTTGATCGCCCTCAAACAAAACGAGCGCCGAGTGCAGCAGTTGAACAGTTATTTAACTGAGTCGGTGCTACGCCGATTTTTGCCACCGGCGATGGTGAAGGCCGCTGCGGCTGGAGATTTGGCATTGGATTTGCGCCCGGAACCGCGATTGATTACTATTCTGTTTAGCGATATTGTCGGTTTTACTCAAATGGCAAATACGCTGCGCTCGCGCCGGGTAGCTGAGCTGTTGAATGAATATTTGGCGGCAATGACTAAGGCTATTTTTGACAGTGGCGGTACGGTGGACAAGTTTGTTGGAGATGCGGTAATGGCTTTCTTTGGCGCGCCGGAGGAACTAACACCTAACGAGCAAGTACGCCGCGCTATCGCTGCTGCAAGGCAAATGGTGCTATCTCTCAAGGAGCTTAATAAGGGCTGGTTGGAGCAGGGAATTGTTGGGGAAAATGGGGTGCCTCCGGTGCGGTTTCGCTGCGGAATTCACCAGGGTACTGCGGTGGTGGGGATGTTTGGCGGCCCCGATCGATCGGATTATACTGCGATCGGGCCGAGCGTGAATATTGCCGCCCGCTTGCAAGAGGTAACGGAACCAAACACGGTGCTAATTTCGGCGGCGGTGGCAGATTATGTTGAGGAAAATCGCATTGTTAAATATAAGCCTTTGAAACTAAAGGGAATTGATGAAACTGTATTGACTTTTTTACTAAATTGTGATTAGTCATGATAAGTATTATATGTTGATATCCCACTCACAATTTCGGGAACAACCTATTCCTAAATAAGTAGAGGAGTCGCAAAATATGTATGTAGTCCAAAGCGATGGTCACTCTGTGATATCGTTTCCGGTTGCATCGGAATAATAAACTCAAGTCAACAGTTAACACTCAACCATTCAGTTTTTCGACCCGCCCGTCAACAGTCAACAGTCAACAATAATTCCGGTGCAATAGGAATTGATATAATTTATCTGTGTTTATCTGCCTGGATCTGCGGTTACAAAAAGACAATTTATTAACCGCAGATGACAAGGGATTGACGCTGATTCACGCAGATTCAGAGCAGATTCAGAGCAGAGATATAGGAAGAATTCTTCTCCTAACAGATTTGAGCTCAAGTGTTTAATCTAAAGTCTAAAATCTACAATCTATCCATCAAAGTTCAAGATTCCCAATTACGCTTGTAGAGTCAAATCTCAAATCTCACATCTCAAATCTCAACTCTAAAATCTACCATTGACTGACAGTCCTGGCTTGAATCTATCAAAAGAGGGAACTTTTTTAACCACTCGTCGCTGGATAACCTCTATCTAGAGAACGGTTACACCGATCGCTCTGATCGAGTAAAAATAGAGTGTCATATCTTCTTTTGTATTCTATGAAACTGAATTATTTTACGAAACGGCTTTCGACTTTAGGGCGCTCGATCGCTGCAACTGTGCTTTGCGTCTGTGCGATGGCCTTCGTCTGGTCTGGTGCGTTCTTCTCGAACACCGCAGCAATGGCTTCTCCTGCTGTAAACTCGATGGCAGCAACAGCAGATGCGGGCGATGGCGTTCAAGAAAAAGCCAGCAAAGATGCTGGACGAACCAAGAATTTCATCCGAGATACAGAAGAGAAGGTTAAGGAAACTGCAAAGACAAATGCTGGTAAAGTCGATCGAGCATCGGATGATGGTAGTTTTGTAGAGCGCAAAGCTAAGAAAGATGCCGCCACAATTGAGAAAAGAGCATCGGAAGATTCAGCTCGGACTCAGAAAGCAGTAGATAATACCAAGAATGCTGTCGAGAGCGCTGTTGACAGCATCAAGGGTGTTTTTAGCAAGTAGACAATAAATAAGTAGGTAAGCGCAAAAAAACAATAATATCTTGCAGGGGCTTGTAGGGGTGGCTTTAGGGCTTATCTACAGTAAGGGCGAGTCGATCGTTGCAGAACCCGCCCTCTCCCCAAGTGATGTTTATTTGTACTTACTTACTTGAAACTGAAAGATTGATGTACATTGACCAAGACCTCTAGACGGCGGCTCCTGTAAGCGACCCCAAGCCCTTGTTTAAAATTGTCGCAAAAACCGCAAATCGCTAGCATAAACCCGGCGAATATCGTCGATTTCATAAAGTACCATTGCGAACCGCTCGACACCAAAACCGGCCGCAAACCCAGTATATTTTTCTGGATCTAAACCGACTCCTTTAAGAACATTCGGATCAACCGTTCCGCAGCCCAAAACTTCCAGCCATTTGCCGTTCCACTGCAAATCAACTTCGGCAGAAGGTTCAGTAAACGGAAAGTAACTCGTGCGGAAACGGATCGGCAAATCTTGCCCGAACATTTGCCGCAAAAACTCTTTAATTGTGCCTTTCAAGTCAGTAAATGTTAGACCTTCACCAATTGCTAAAAGTTCAATTTGGTGAAAAACTGCGGCGTGAGTAGCATCAACAGTATCGCGGCGGTAAACGCGGCCGGGAGAGACAATCCTAATCGGCGGTTTGTGCTGTTCCATGTAGCGAATTTGCACTGATGATGTCTGAGTCCGCAGCAAGTCGCCACCTGGTAGGTAAAATGTATCTTGCATATCCCGCGCTGGATGGTCTGGCGGGGTGTTCAGTGCCTCGAAGTTGTAATAATCAGTTTCCATTTCCGGGCCGTTGGCGACGGTGTATCCGAGGCCGACAAAGATATCGAGAGCGCGGTCTATGACGGCGTTTAAGGGGTGAACGCGGCCTTGGGGGCGAAAAATCCCCGGCATGGTGACATCGATGGTTTCGGAGGCTAATTTGGCTTGGATTTGGGCGGTTTGGAGGGCGGCGCGCTTGTCTTCTAAATCGGCTTGCAGGGCTTCTTTGACTGTATTGGCGATCGCACCTACTTTGGGTCGCTGGTCTGGCGACAGTTTGCCCATCATGCCTAAAATTTGAGAGAGTTGGCCTTTTTTGCCGAGGTAGCCGACGCGCAATTGTTCGAGTTGTTCGAGGGTATTGGCAGTGGCGATCGCACTTTTGGACTCTTGGCCGAGGGTTTCTAGTTGAGTTTCAATGTCGCTTAGCTGGACAGTCATTTTGATTTTAGATTTTAGATTTTAGATTTTAGATTGATGGCAGTTTTGGGCCAAGTTGAGTTTAGCGCAATTTTGGCTCGACAGCTTGTTGATTTTAGATTTTAGATTTTAGATTTTAGATTTTCGGCAGTTAGGGATAATTTGTAATAGGTAATTGGATGTTAGAGCGATCGCCCTAGTTGAATCTAGTTTAAGATTGCTATAAGGCCTATAAAAATTTCAATGAAACTTTTAATTAGCAACGACGACGGCATCTTTGCACAAGGCATCCGTAGCCTCGCCAACGCTCTCGCCGCCGCTGGTCACGACGTGAGCGTAGTTTGTCCCGACAGAGAGCGCTCCGCTACCGGCCACGGCCTTACCCTCCACCAACCCATCCGCGCTGAAATTGTCGAATCTATTTTTGAGCCCCCAGTCCAAGCTTGGGCCTGTTCGGGCACTCCCGCCGACTGCGTGAAACTTGCTTTGTGGGCTTTACTTGACAAACCGCCGGATTTTGTTCTTTCCGGTATCAACCACGGGCCCAATTTAGGCACGGACATCATCTGTTCGGGTACGGTTTCGGCAGCAATGGAAGGAATTATGGAAGGCATTCCCAGCATAGCTTTCAGCCTCGCCAGCTTTACTTCGCAGGAATTTGGGCCGGCGGTGGATTTCGCTGTCACCTTGCTGGCACAGTTGGAAAAACAGCCAATGGCGAAACCGATGCTGTTGAATGTCAACATACCAGCAGTCACACAAGCAGAAATTACCGGAGTTGCGATCGCCCGTCAAGGCATTCGCCGCTATTTCGACATATTTCAAAAGCGCACCGATC
The DNA here is from genome assembly GCF_036701505.1 of Microcoleus sp. Pol11C2. Lineage (NCBI taxonomy): Bacteria > Bacillati > Cyanobacteriota > Cyanophyceae > Oscillatoriales > Microcoleaceae > Microcoleus > Microcoleus sp. Pol11C2. Next base: position 21,746 of record NZ_JAUBQX010000002.1, on the reverse strand, counting down.
CGCGCGGCAAAACTTATTATTGGCTGGCTGGGGAATTGTTAGAAGATATAGAAGAAATCGCCGATTCGGCGGTGCCGCATGATATTCCTACAGACGTACAAGCTATTCGCGACAACAGAATAACCGTAACTCCTTTGCAATATAATCTCACCTGTGCTCCAGACTTGCACTCGTTGCGGGATTGGCAATTTGAAGGTTTTCCCAAGCAGTGAGCTCCGATCGACCCGATCGGAGCGGTAAACTAGGAATTAAGGAAAAGTGCCTCTAAAGGTCTATACCTTAGGCGTTAACACAGGCTCCCAATTACTTGTTAGTTTTTTTTACTCAAGAAAAACATTTATGAACGCTCCCACCTATAACACTCATTCTGTCACTTGCCCGATCTGCAACCGTTCCAGCGTCGTAGGCCCCGTCGGAATGGTCAGTGGACTTTTCACTTGTCCCCACTGCCATTCTCATATGGTAATTAGCTGGAGCGGTCATTTTGTGCGCGATCCTTTTAGTCTCAAACAACTGACGGTAGGAAAGATGCTCAGGCGCGAGAGCAGACCGTTAGCTCGCCTTCAGCGGGACTTTGGATTGAGTAAGCCTTTTCCGCTGATTGCCATTTTAGGCAGTGTGGTGTTTTTCGGGTGTGCGCTCGCCGCTACGGAACAATCGCTACCCCGACAGAATTCACTGCAAGGATTTTTAGAGTGGGTGAGCGGAACTGGTAATTCCGAAGAGGTCTCACCTTAACATTTCTTAAAAGAAATTCTGACAGATACTGCGTGCAAATATCTATTCCTTTAGGTAGAAATCACACTATTTTAGCAATTGCATCCCTCTTGAGCTAGGGGTAAGCACTTAGACGCCTTGCCCTTCATCCTGTGCCCAAAAACGTCAAAACCCCTGTCCGGCAGGGGTTTTAATCCCTGCCTCAAAGCTCAAGTTTGGTGGGCGTAAGTCTCACGAGGGTATTTCGAGTTAAGTTGACACATATCACATTGCTCAATTTAGAAACTCAGCTATTTTTCTAACTGCTGCTTCCAAAATTGCTGGCGACTCGACTAAGGCAAATCGCACGTAGCCTTCTCCTGATTTCCCGAAACCGGCACCGGGGGAAGCTGCGACTCCTGTACTCTGTACTAGCTGAGTGCAAAATTTCACGGAATCTTGGGCCCAAGGTTCCGGCAGTTTTGCCCAGACGTACATGGTGGCGGGGGGTACGGGTACTTGCCAGCCGATGCCCTGCAGCGCGTTTACAAAGGCATCCCGCCGTTGTCTGAAGGTTTCTACGCTGGTTCTGACGGTATCTTGAGGGCCGGTTAATGCGGAGATCGCTCCGTTCAAGATCCCTCGGTATTGGTTGAAGTCCACTGCGGCTTTTACCTGTCGCAGCGCTGCAATTAGTTCGGAATTGCCGATCGCGTATCCGACTCGAAAACCTCCCATACTGTAGGATTTGGATAGTGTAAAAAACTCGATCGCCACATTCTTATCTCGATCCGCCTGAAAGATTGACGGCGCCATCAATTTTCGATATTCTTCCTCGTTACCAGACTCTGCCTCTATGAGAGAATTGCGATCGTCAAACACCAAATCCACATAAGGGAAATCGTGAACTAAAACAAGTTGATGTTCCCGACAAAAATCCACAGCTTTCTCAAAAAAAGCAACCGGGGCGATCGCAGTTGTAGGATTGTGAGGATAGCTCAAAACCATCATCTTCGACTGAGCCAGCACTGCTGCCGGAATATCTTCAAATATCGGCAAAAACGCATTTTCTGCTAATAGCGGCATCGGATAAATTTGACCGCCCGCTAAATGCACACCGCCTGCGTGGGAAGGATAGCCGGGATCGAGCAACAAAGCAAAATCTCCCGGGTTGAGTACAGCTAAAGGCATATGCGCCGTGCCTTCTTGGGAACCAATTAACGGCAGCACTTCTGTTTCTGGATTGACTGCAATCCCAAATTTTTGCTTGTACCAAATAGCTGCTGCTTCCCGAAAATCTCTTGTGCCGTTAAATAGCAAATAGCCGTGAGTGCTGGTGTCGGACAGAGAATGTGCGATCGCATCTGTAATATGAGCAGCCGCCGGCAAATCCGAAGAACCCAGAGACAAGTCAATCACATTTTGCCCCGCTGCTCTAGCTTGAGCTTTTGCCCGATCCATATCGGCAAATACATTAAATTGCAGTGGCTCTAAACGTTTAGCAAATTGCATATTTTTTTTCAGTTGACAGTTGACAGTTGACAGTTGATAGCGACCTCTACCTGGAAGGAAGAGGATTGGAGTAATAAATAGTCTTCTTTTAATTTCTCCCTACAAGGCTTGGGGGTTTAAACCAATTCTTTCTGGTAATTTTTGGGGATTTTAATGAATCTTTTTATCTGGGGGTAAGATTTTTTTTGATAGGGCATTTTTATTTAGTTTGTGAATTATTTTTTTTCACTAACCGCCGAGAGCGCAGAGGGCGTAGAGTCAAAGAGGAATATCGAGGATAAAAGAGAGATATTAAAAAAATATTTGCGATTGCTATAATTGTAAGTTGGGAGTTGGAAACTCCCGAATCATTTCCAAAGTTTATAAGTGAGCGTCGAGCAAACCGATCAAAGTTTGTTTAGTAATAGCTCCCTCGTGAGAAAGCACTACTTCGGCATTTTTAAAGAGCCTGAGAGCTGGGACTCCTTCTACTTTATACTGCTTGACAGTATTAGGATTGGGGTCAATTTCCATTTTAACCACTTTCAGCCGATCGCTGTAGTTGGCCGCCACCCAGTCTACCGAAGGCGCGATCAGTTTGCAAGGCCCGCACCAACTAGCCCAAAAATAGGCAAGCACTGGTTGCTCTGCTTTCAGGACTTCTGTTTCAAATTTTTCGTCGTTAATGACAATTACACTGTTGCTCATGGTTCTGGGATTATTTTTTCTATTTATTTCTAAAGCACCCGCAGGCGTGAAACTTGCACCAACTGACAAGACAGGCCCAAAAAACTGTTACTAATTTTAAAACATTCTGCGAATTATTGAGTGCGAACTCAGGACTGGGGACTGATGGCTAATTCTGTATGGCGTTTAATTCCACTGTTGTCGGCGTCTGGTAGCGTGCAGATGGCTATCGACCAATGGCTACTGGAACAGCATCTAGCGGGCAAACATCCGCCAACTCTGCGATTTTACACTTGGCAACCGGCGGCGATTTCCTTGGGCTACCACCAGCGCAGGTGGCCGGAGTTTTGGCAGCAGTTGTCTTGGCAGGGAATGCCTGTGGAGTTGGTGAGGAGGCCCAGCGGCGGGCGCGCCGTGCTGCACCAAGGGGATTTAACTTATGCAGTTGTGGCGTCGGGATTTGGAAGCAGCCGTATGAAAGCTTATCAGACTATTTGCGAGTTTTTGATTGAGGGTTGGAGGGCGATGGGTTTGGATTTGCAATACGGGGAAGCTGGAAGGGGCTATATTCACAATCCGAATTGTTTTGGTACTGCGACGGGTGCGGATTTAGTTACACTTGATGGCTGCAAGTTAATTGGTAGCGCGCAATTGCGACGGGGTGATGCTATTTTGCAGCACGGTTCGATGCGTTTGCAGCCAGATGTTAAATTGTTTTCTCAAGTGTTTGGAGAGGAATTAATTCCTGTGCAATTACCTCTATCTGAAGTGGGAGATGATTTGATTACAACTGTAATTGACGTTTTGAGTGCGGCGGCTTCTCGCTGTTTTGAAATTGATTTGGAAGTGCAGTCGCTTTCAGAAGAGGAATGGCAGGATATTGGGGAATTAACAAGTAATAAGCTGTTTCACATTTTTTAACCTGCATATTTGGGGGTGGGCTTTACTGCCACATTTTGGGAACAGCAAAGATGCCTGTTCCACAAGAGATTTCTGGAATAATTATTGTGGGGATGTTACGAAGTCGATCGCCTTTTGGGAACGGCAAAGATGGCCGTTCCCAAAAAAAATTAGTGTAGAACAGCCATATTGGCTGTTACTCAGACAAGTTAAAAACTTGTACACTGATTTTTATTAAAACTATTGTGGGCCGTTGCTCCTACTCCAGAAAAGTTAAATTTAAATGCAGTACGGCTTATGGCTGCGGCTCAATTTGAACGATCGGCTCTTTGGCAATTTGGTTCAATTTCACAGAATCCAGCAAGCTTTCCCAATCAGCAGTTAATTCTGCATCATTAGGATTAGCGCCACGAGCGGCAGCTAGATTGCTGAGAGCCTCTTGCCAAATCCCATTCTGAGCATAAATAAAGGTTTTCTGGCGCGCATCAGCCTTCTCTAATTGACTGCGGATATCTGCACTGAGTTCAACTCGGCGCACAATACCTTCTTCCAACATATCTGCGGATCTGTCTTGAGCGTCACAAATCAATGCAACAGACCAACGGTAATTTTTGCCTACTTGCAAGGGGGACACATTTTTATCGGCGGGGAGACTAACACCGATTACCCCTGATGAATTGTTAGTTTTTAGGGTTGTTTGATAAATCGGCTTCCCGTTTTCATCTTTGAGGACAAACTCGGCTTCTTGTGCCTCTGTTTGAGGCAAGTAGAAAAAGAATACAGGATATTCCGAAACAGTCCGTCCGATTTTATTTTCTGGTATCAAGGCTGTAAACTCTATCTCACCCTTCACGCATTTACTTGCTGTGCGCGTCACTCTCGGTAGATCGCCCGGTAACATATCTTCAATAGGCTGAACCAAGCGCGGCCCTCCCGATTGAGTATTGTCTGGCCCGTCAATTGTGTTTATTGGCGGTCGTCCCAAAACGGCAAGTTGGGAAATGTTGAGTATGGCGATCGATACTACCGCTGCCATTGATGTCAGGTGGATGAGAAACTTAGTATTTTTTTTCATCTTTTTCATGAGTTTTTAGGGATTGATTCTGTCTTTTTATTACTTTTTAATTCCCAAAATGCGGTAGACATTAACTTTTTGTTCCCTGCCTTTTAACGGTAAAGCTCCCCAAGATTCTACTTCAAATTTCCCTGCCAGATGCAGAAAGGTTTCTTCTGCAATCAATATGCGGCAAGTGTCCTCTTGCCGATCCTTTTCGCAGCTTTCGAGCCGAGAGGCAATATTTACGCTGTCGCCGATCACTCCATATTCTAAACGGGTTGCGCCTCCCAGACTACCCACCATCACAGGCCCTGTAAAGATTCCTACTCGCATTTTTGCGGTCGGCAAACCGCGTGTGAGCCAATTTTGATTCATTTCTGGCAAGCGGGAACTGATGGCTAGAGCGCAAGATACGGCGAGGCGAGCATCTTCGGCAATTTCTTCTGGAGTGGTGCGGGGAATAGGTACGCCAAATACTGCCAGCATTCCATCTCCGGTAAATTTATTAATCACGCCTTGATGTGCTTGGACTTCTTGGGCCATTGCTGATAAATACTCATTTAACCAACTCATTACTACTTCTGGCGGTAGTTTTTCGGAGATTGTACTAAAACCTTGCAAGTCGGTCAGTATGATGGTAGCAGTAAGTTTTTGCCCTGGCAATAAGCCAGATTCGAGCAGATGGACGCGCTCTTTCCACAGGGCATTGGCGATCGCTGGTGAAGTTTGTTGTCCTAATAACTTCATCACAATCCCTTGCTGTTGCTTCGACTGCTCGTATTTATAGGTAACTGCAACTGCTGCGGTGATTAAAAGTGCCAGGGTTGGGGCCATTAGAGGTATCCACCCCTGTTGCATGAAGAGGAAAAAGGTGAATCCGAATAATGAACAGCAAGCTGCGATCGCACTTCCCATCAAACTCAGCGATTTTTCTAGCCACCAAGCTAAACAGCCGCCCACTGCACTCCAAACAGCGAGCCACAGCATTTCTTGCCATTCGTCCCAATACCAAAATATCCCTTTGCCGTCTAAAATTGCGCTGAGAAATTGGCTGGTGGCCGTTGCGTGAATTAATACCCCAGGGGTCAGAATATTACCGTTTTTACTAGCGCTGTAAGGCGTAGAAAAAATATCTTTTACAGTGGGGGCTGTAACCCCGATTAAGACTATTTTACCTGTGACCAATTTGGGGTCAACTTTGCCATCCAAAACTTCAGTTAGTGTCACGCTCTCTGCTATATTTTCCCCAGAGCGGTAATCGAGCAATATTTGATAACCTTTGGCATCAATCTTCTGATAACCTCCTGAGTGAGATCGCAGTTTTGAAAATACCGTTTTATCTACCACGAAAATATCGTTTTTTATGGTTTTATATGGGATTTTTTTGCTGTCAAAATATGCAAAAGCTAGCGTACTGGACAATGAGAAAAATGTGTTTTTACCATAGCCACGAGAAATCAAATTGCGGCGCACTATACCATCTGGATCGACTACTAAGTCGTTAAATGCTACTCGCTCATCTGGTATGTTAGGAGGAGGTGGCACTCGATCGTACTTTGACTTGCCGATGAAGGTAATGGGAAATACTTTGGGGTTTTTCAATTGAGCTACTAATTCTGCATTCCCCGGTTCGTAGGGAATGTCGCGAATTATATCTATGCCAATAGCTGTGGGTTCAAAACGCGCTATTTCGGCGATCGCTTTTGCTAAAACGCCATCGGAAATTGGCCATTTCTTAAAAGCATGAATGTCCTGTTCTGTGATTGTCACTATCAGCAACCTGGGGTCAGGACCCGGATCTGGTCGCAACTGCACCATCACGTCGAAAGCATTTAATTCCAGTGGCTGCAACCAGCCTAAATGCCGCACTCCTAGTAGAGTTCCTGTCACGGCAATCCAGATAATAGCCAGAGGCTGCAAGTCAGGGAAGGGGAAGGAATGAGTTAAGTTTTTCCAACTCCACCCTCTCTCCTTCAACTGACTATGAAATTGATGAAAGAATTTGGGCATATTAATAATTGTTGGTTTCAACAATCTAACATTGGCACGCTCGTAAATGCCCCTTACTGATGCCAAAATTTTAGTTTTCTTGTGCGGTTTTGGCGATCGCACTTAACTGCAATCCCTGCGGATAGCTGTTTTCTTCTTTGCTGCGCTTGATGTCGGCGATTGAAATCTGGGGCTTGAGGTATTTTGCCAAAACTTTAACCACGTCACCCCGATCGATCGTCCCCGCTACTGAACCAATCGGCGAGAGGACGATGATTCGGGAAAGTTGACGGGCTTCCATCTTGTTAATTACTTCTGCAATGGATGCTTTTTCCGAGACTGTGGGGGTTTTTCCCAGCGGTTTCAAAATGTTGTGCAAAGTCTGAATTTGCCATTGACTGCGTTCTGTGAAGCGGATATCGTCGATCGACACTAAGCCCAAATCCCGGCCGTTGGTCGCAGCAATGTAAAATGGAAACGGATTGACTTCTAACAAATATCTATCGGCAAATTCTCGCAGAGTCAAATCTGCATCTACAACTCGAAACTCGCGGCTCATCGCATCGCTGGCTTTTATTTTGAGTAGGGCTTCTTGCAGCGAAGTAACTTGGCTATAAGCAGTGGCATTGCGAATGCCAAACCAACCGATCAGCGCAATCCACAAGCCGCCGTACTCGCGCGCTAAAAAACATAAACTCAGACCCAAAGCAACAGCCAGCCAACCTAAAACTTGTCCTGTTTTTGCCGCCCAGCGAACGCCTGCAAATCGAGAGCCGGTGATTTTCCAAATTGCTGCTTTTAAAACTTGTCCTCCATCCAAAGGCAGACCGGGAATTAAGTTAAATAATCCCAAAACGAGATTGATTAGCGCTACCCTTTCGGTGACAATTGCTAGCAAACTTTTCGGGGGAAGAACTTGAGAACCCAAACCGAGGATTAAAAACAGCGCAAAGCTGACGAGAGGGCCGGCAATAGCTACTTGAAAAGCTTGACCGGGAGTTTTTGATTCCGAGTCGATCGAAGCTACTCCGCCAAATAAGAATAAGGTAATAGAATTAACTTTAATGCCTTGCGATATCGCCGCCAAGCTGTGTCCGAGTTCGTGCAAGAGTACGGAAGCAAACAGCAGTAGAGCTATTGCTAACCCCGCACTCCAGGAGAGCGCAGGCCCCCACAGGCGGTAACTGCTGGCGTATTCGCGGGTTGCTAAGGCTAAAATTATAAACCACGAATAATCTATAACTAGGGGGATGCCAAATAAAGAGCCGATTCGCCAACCTGTCTGCATGAAGTTTCCTGGGAAAGGAGAGCAAGAAAGAGTTTCTATTATATCTTTTCTACCCCTTGCCTTTGCCTTTCCCCTGATTTTTACAGAACTCCGGCGTTACCCAAGCCCAAGATTACTCCGGCTCCGAGCAAGTGACCGAAGCTGGCTGTTGCCAGCAATTCTGGTACGCCGAAGCCTTTGAACATTCCAGGGAGTGCAACGGGTAAAGCTGGGCCCTTGCCTCGGTTTTGCTTGGAGATGCCGTAGTAGCCGATCGTGATCGCCAGCAAATTACATAAAATCATTGTCAGTCCTACCAGTGGCGACCACTCGGGTGTTGAGGGAGCGGTAGATTGTACGGCTAACAGCAAAGATGAGTTGATCATGTTCTTATCTCCTGATTTCACAGATAAATTGATTTCCAAGATTATAAAAAGCGGTTTGCATTAAACTAAGATTTGTTTTAATAGTTAACAATTCGTTGATATTTTGATACAACTGCTGAACCCAGGAGGAAGAGTGCGGGTTAAAATTTGCGGAATCACTAAATTAGACCAAGGAATTGCGATCGCCCGCTTGGGAGCCCAGGCTTTGGGGTTTATCTGCGTGCCGGCTTCCCCCCGCTATGTCAGCCCAGAAACAATTCGCCTGATTGTCGAGCAGTTGCCGGAAAATGTCGATCGCATCGGCGTTTTTGCTAACACCACAATAGAAAATATCTGTCAAGTAGCGGCAGAGTCAAATTTAACCGGGGTGCAGTTGCATGGAGATGAAACAGCGGAATATTGCGATCGACTGCGGGAGTTTTTGCCGGGAATTGAAATTATCAAAGCCCTGAGAGTTAAGACTCCTGAAACTTTAGCCAGCGCTGCTGTTTATGCTGTTCGTGTCGATACTTTACTACTGGATGCTTACCATCCACAGCAATTGGGCGGTACTGGTAAAACGATCGACTGGATGATGTTATCAGAGTTTAGACCGCAGTGTCCTTGGCTGCTGGCAGGCGGTTTAACACCCGATAATATTTTAAATGCAATTGATAGCGCTATCGGCAATAACTTCAGCGGTGTTGACCTGTCTAGCGGCGTAGAAATAGCGCCGGGAGATAAAGATTTGACCAAAGTTGCTCAGTTGTTTGCTAATTTAAGTCAACTTGCTCATCATTGATAAATTGGCAATAGCAAATTCGCGCTTTTTATGCGATTCATTCTTTAGTCAGCGTCGGCGAAGCCTGCCTTATACAAGGCAGACCTCGTTGATACAGTAGCGGTTTCAACCGCAGTTTATTCCCTTTATTCTGTTATCGGCGGATCTCAAAAGTACGCGCGGCGGAGCTATCTTGAAGGGAATCGCCCTGCGGGTCTTCGTATTCCAAAACCAACTCACTAACCTTAGCACCGGTGGGGCCGCGGCGGCACCAACTAATCATTCCTTCCACAGCTTTTTTGGAGCCTTCAAAGACAGCCTCGACGCGGCCGTCAGGGAGATTTCTTACCCAGCCGCCCAGGCCGAAATACTTTGCTTGATTCCTCGTTGAATATCGGTATCCTACTCCTTGAACTAATCCCGAAACAAAAACGCGGACTCTGACGGGCGGCAATGATTGGTTTTGCATAATAAACGGCTCAACTTACTGCTAACATCTGTTTGAAAATTTTAAGGATCAGTTTGATTATGTTAAATTTTAGTGCGATCTCGCTGCCGGGATTCCTGATACGCCGTATCACCCTGGCTTTTTCAACTATTCCCGATTTCACTGATTGGCTGGTTGCAGCTATGCTCGCGCTGGTTTACACTTTGATCGCTCTTTCCGTGGGTTTTTGGTCGGGATTTCTAAAAGTAGACGTGCAAACCTCTCGGCGTACAATTGTGGGAGTGCTTCTTGGCTGTTTGTTAAGTCCGGGCATCACCGAGGAATTATTGTTCCGGGTGTTAATGCTGCCGCACCCGTTCGAGAAGGCTTCTGGGTTAATGCTGTGGTTTTGGGGATGCGCGAGTTTGGCGGTTTTTGTAGTTTACCACCCGCTGAACGCGCTAACTTTTTACCCGGTTGGTCGATCGACCTTTATGAATCCAGTGTTTTTGCTACTGGCGGCAATTTTGGGAGTTGCGTGCTCCCTCGCATACCTGCAAAGCGGTTCTCTCTGGCCTGCCGTGGCGGTTCACTGGCTCGCAGTGACAGCCTGGCTGCTGCTATTGGGCGGTTACAGGAGGCTATATGGTTAAATGTAAAAAGTCTAGCATCACTATTTTGTCGGGAGGATCTCAGTTGTGGGTATCATAGGAGCGATCGTAGGTTTTTTGGCAGGGGTAGCAGTTGCTTACTGGTTAGTGGAAAAGCGCTTAAAGAAGCAAAAACAAGAATACTTGCAGCAAACTCGCAGAATTAGTGAGGAAATAGAATTAGCTCAGATGTCTCGGGTGCAACAAGCTGTCGAATCTCAGAAAGGAGAACGGGAAAATCAGCTTAGAAAAGCTACTATCGAACACGACAATTTACTCAGACAAGTTACTACCCAATACGAAAACCAGCTCAAACAAGTTGCAGCTCAATATGAAAACCAGCTCCAACAAGTTTTGGCAGAACGCGACAGTCAGCCCCAACCAGTTACCAGCATAGACGAGCATGAGCTGCGGCGACAAATCAGCGAGGAATTAGAAGCAGCTAACAATGCTAGGATGCAGCAAAATATTCAATCTTTGCAAGCAGAACACGAACATCATTTACTTAGAGTTGCTGACGAATTGCATCTAAGTTATCAAGCTCAGATGGAGCAACATTTGCAAAACCTGCAAGATGAACACGAAATTCGCTTGAGGCAAACTGCCGAGGAATATGAGAACCGCGAGGTTGAGATGCAGTTAAATATGGAGGCTTTGCAAGAGCAATACGAGAGTCAGTTGCAAGCGGCTCACGAGCAGTTGATAGCTCACGAAGCTCAGATGCAAGCTACTATCAGGTCTTTGCAAGAGCAGTACGAGAGTAATGTACAACAACAAGAAGTCCCCGATCAGCAGTTTAGTCAGTTAAATTCAACAGAATTTGCCGACGGTATATCACAAGAAGAAGTTTGGCAGGAACTGTCAAGTGAGTTAAATAAAACCGAAGTTGAAGAAGAGTTAAGTTACACAGGTTTTTCAGAACCGCAACCAATTGATTTACATCAACCAGCAGTCGAACCACAGCTTCCAATTGCCAGACAAGCATCAAGCTATTCCCTACCGCAGTTGATGGGATGTGTTCAAAGTCAGGATAAAGAAACCCGCAAGTTTGCAGCGTCTGCTTTAGGTAAAATGGCTGCTGCTAATGCTCTGAGGTCCGAAGGTCAGCGAGCAATAGAAACCTTGGGAAAATTAGCTCAAGATATTCACCCGGAGGTGCGCGAAGCTGCTGTGGAATCACTAGCAATGATTAAGTCGGAAAAAGTGATTCCGCTGCTACAAAAAGCTTTGCGAGATATAGATAGCGGTGTGGCTAAATCGGCAAGTGCTGCGCTCAATAAGTTTAAGTTTTATCCGCGCACTCCGCCGGCTAAGCCGAAAACTGTTGATCTGAAGAAACCAAAGCGTTAAGCATTTACGATCACAAATAAATATAGCAATTGTCAATTGCCTACAACACAGTAGGGATACAACATTGTTGTGTCCTTACCGAGGTGCTGTATTTCACTCAATTTCGATTACTACCACAAACTGTGGAGGTTGGGTTGAGGAAAGAAATCAAACTCAATTATTCGATCGATAACTCGCCCAATCAGACGCAGCAATCACCGACACCCCGCCAGCCGAGGCCGATAGGTTTTATGATGCCCTGCCAACGGCTTTGGCGGCAATTGAGTCGCGCAAAATCTGTTTAAGATTGTTGTGTAACTGATCGGTTGCACTATTCTTAAAAACGTTGCTTTGTACCGAGTATAAATTTGAGGTCGCCGGAGTCGCTAACAGCCATATCTAAGCGAATTAATCCAAAGGACGATCGCACCCTCACACCCACCCCAACTCCCGCCCCAGTCCCCGGTTTGTCCCTGACTACCGCCGGTTTTCCGAGTACGCTATCTCCTGTACCCAAATCCGACGCAAAATCAACAAATATCACGCCGCCGACATCCCTGCCGACAGGGAACCGATATTCGCCGGAAGCCAAAAAATAACTCCGGCCACTGCCAATATCCCCGCTATCGTAACCCCGCACGGAATTGCGGCCGCCGAGGCGAAAAGCTTCCGTTGGTGGCAAATCCCCGATTACCGTGCCCGCTTGCAAGTTAAAAGCCAGCATTTCGGGCAAGGCTTCGGACTCGCTGATGCCGAACAAAGTTACTGGTACATACTGTATATAATTTGCTAACAGCCTGTTACTCACAATGTTTCCTCGCCCCAGAGGTATCGACTGCTCGGTGCTGAGGCTGAGAATCGAGCCGCTGGTGGGGTTGAAAGGATTGTCCCGCCGATCGCGCATTGCGCCAAAAGAAACAGTGTATAACTCGTCAACGCCGCTGCCGCTGAATGTGAGAGGATTGCCGAGTTCGTCGCGGCGGGCGATATTTAAGTTGCGATCGCGCGTACTGATATTTGTATAATTGAGTCCCAAAGTCGATTGCCAATCGCCCAAAGGTCTGGTAAACCTGAGATTTCCCCCCATCCGAATTTCCCGAACTCGGTTCCCGTTGGGCAAATCAATATCTTTGTTGAAAATTTCCGATATTCTGCGATCGCCAAAAGCTCTCACACTGTATCCCAAACGGTCTTCGGCGGCAACGTAAGGGCTGACAAACTGGACATCGTACTGGATACCTCGGAGGCTGGGCTCAAGTTCCACCGCCAGCCGCTGTGGCGCCCGGCCGAAAGTTCGATCGGTATAGGAAAGAGGAACAGCAACGCCAACATCATCACTAAGACTGGCACTCACGCTAAAAGAGCGAGCCGATCGCTCTTGAACGTTGTAGATTACATTAACATCCGTGCCAACTTCTTCGATCGAAACCGTCACTTTGTCAAACAATCCCAATTGCTGCAACTGCTGTAAATCCGATCGTACAACTTCCCGGCTGTAGTTATCCCCCGCCTTGAGTTTGAGTTCGCCTCGGATAAAATCTTCCGAAATTCTGCCCTCAACGGGATTCCCTTTTTTATCAACAGCTTCGCCTCGGGAATTGACAAAGCGAATTTTCACCTCTGCAACGTAAACGCCCTCAGCGTTGCCCGCTTGACTGATTTGTAGGGTACCGCCTAGCTGTCGGGCGTTGCTGTTTACTGCTTCGGGGATTTCGGCGTTGGCCGCGATAGTCGCCGGAGTTTTTAACGATGTAAAATCTTTATTGTGGCTGGACTTGAGTGATATCAATTCCGGTTGCACCGGAATGATTGTTGACTGTTGACTTGGGGTGGAAAAACTCAATGGTTGAGTGTTAACTGTTGACTCAATTTTATTATTGTGATGCAACCGGAAACGATATGAGGGCGATTCCCTAGGAGATAGCTGCGCCGCGCGTACTTCTGGAGAAGCTGCGAGCTCATCGGATGCCGGCAAATCCTGCACAGTTGGGTTCACCTCATCCGATTGGTGACTATTTAAGACTGGAAGCGATAACAAATGTCGCTTGTCATCTAGTCTAGCTCCCCCTAAATCCCCCTTAAGAAGGGGGACTTTGAGCATATTTCTTGTCCCCCCCTTATTAAGGGGGGTTAGGGGGGATCTAGACTTCGCTACAAACAAGAGAGACGGTCGGTTTAACGTTAAGTTATCACCAATGACCTCATCCTCCCTCTGCGCCCTCTGTGCCTGTGCGGTTCCCTCTCTAAACTCCGCCTCAGTCGCTGCGGCACTCGGATCAATCGCCCGCGCTGCCAATTCGCCGCCACCCAGCGCCGCCACAGTCAAAAATGCAATCATCGAAATTCGCATAGACATTAAATTTAAAACACACCGAACGCATATTACCCAAAACCGGGCCCCCTGCATAATTAGCCGAAAAGAAACCCGGTATTGTTGAGGCTACCGGGTTTCTGGGATGCTGAAATGTGCGAAAGTTCGATCGACCGCGGGCGATCGTAAAATTTGTTTAAATAGCTTGTCGAGAAACTCGTTTCTCAAAATGAGCCTGAGTCTGCTGCAACAGTTGTTCGCGACTATCCTTAGCGGTGGTAATGGTAGGGAGCAAGTTGCGAGCTTGTAACGTCATGTGAAGCTGTAGGTGTGCTACGTACTCACTGACATCTTCGCGAAGAGAGCAAGCCGGGTACTGTTTTAAAGTAGAGTTCAAAGTGTTCTCCTGCTTTGGGTTTGTAGTATTTTCTAATAATCATAGACAATATCATGGTCTATTTCTAACTGTGTACTCCGTAATGAAGTTTAACCTTTGGACTGCTTTTTTGTTACAATTGTTTACAAATAGATCTTACCTATCAATCACGAGTCGATCGCCCATGCAGTCTCAAGCACTTGCAGGACAAAAGCACATATTAAGTACATTTGTCAATAGCAGCAGCCAAACAGCCGCCTACCTCGACATCTGGTGCGGCCGACCCTTATTGATGCTGCACGGTTTCTTCGGAGAAAAGACTTGCTGGCTGCCATTAATTGAGTTATTGGACTCTCAGTTTCGGTGCATCAGTTTAGATATGTTGGGTTTTGGAGAATCCAGCAAACCAGAAATTCGCTACGACGTAGCTGTAGAAGTTGCTTTTGTGCGCCAAGTTGTAGAACAACTAAATATCGAACCATGCTGCATCATCGGACATTCTTTTGGCGGTTGAGTAGCATCTGCATATTCCCTCAAATATCCTAATTCTGTGAGCAGTTTAGCGTTAGCAGCACCAGCCGGAATTCGGGACGACAGTTTTTGCGGTCAATACGATGCTTTGCGGCCGCTGTTGTGGGAAACCCCAGCCGTTGATTGGGCCTTGCAGTTGGCAAAACCTTTTGCTAGTTTAGCGGGAAAAAGTGAGCAATTGCAGCAAATTTATGGGTGGCGCAGGGAGTTAATGTCTCAACCAGTAGCAAGGTCATTTTTAATGAGTCGGATGCGGCCCGAAGATGCAGTTGATACAGTAGAAAAAGAAATTCACCAATTGCAAATTCCTACCTTAGTCATCGCAGCAGATAGTGACGAAACAATTCCTCTATGGCACTGTGAAACCTACGCTAACGAGATACCGGGGGCAGAGTTAGCAATTATTCCCAATGCTGATCACGGCTTGCCGCAAACTCAAGCTCAAATTATGGCGAAGTGGACTTGTGAATTTTTGAATAATTAAGAAAAACTGTGCAAGAAGCCTAATCATAAAAAGTGTGATAAGCCACCAAGTGCCAATAATTGTGTTTTAGTATACTACTTTATTAGGAAATACAGAATATATTGATTAGTGTCTTGTACAATTATTTTTATGGCTCTTAAATCTTGTGTCAGCAGGAGCTACAGACATTTAGTTGAGTCGGGGGTATTACCAATGGCAGCACTGAGCAACTACTTTAATCTGGAAGAAATTACGACTGCCAGAAAAATTAGTGCTGCGGTAATTAACATCAGCGGCCGCCAGCGAATGCTTTCCCAACGAACGGCTTTTTTTTGCATGAGGTTAGTTTGCTCTCAGAATGGCGTAGAAAGAGCCAAACTGCGGGGTAATTTGTTAGAGGCGATCGAGCTTATGGAAAAATCGCACCGCGACTTAATTAATATTGGCAGCAGCATCAACTTAGTGAGTCCCCCTTCAGCCACCCTCAAGGCAATGTATTTTGAGCCGCCACTGTATTTAGACAAGCAAGTGCGCGCATATATCGATCGAATAAAAGCATTGGTGCAAGTTCCCGATGCCGAACTCATGCTGGAAAATCCCCACCTGCTGTACATTGTCGAAGCAGCGGGCGGCGACTTGCTAGAAGCTTTCGATGCCGTGGTGAGTCAATACCAGCAAGAAAGCGAAATAGAACAATTTGAAATCGACCTTAAACAGGTAGAACTTTATCAAGAAAGCTGTGCTGCTACCTCGAAAGCGGAAGCTCAAGCCGCCCAGCTCGATCGCGCACTTCGCGAACTAAAACAAACTCAAGCTCAACTCCTCCACAGCGAAAAAATGTCTTCGCTGGGGGCGCTAATGGCTAGTATCGTTCACGAAATTAATAACCCAGTTAGTTTTATTTACGGCAACTTGAGCCATGCAGCAATTTATACTCAAGATTTGTTGCACCTGCTGTGTCTCTATCAAGAATGCTATCCCAATCCCTGTCCAGAAATCACAGCTAAAATCGAAGAGATAGATCTTGGTTTTCTAGTTGAAGACTTACCTAAAGTTATCTCTTCCATGCAAATGGGTTCCAATCGCATTCGCGAAATTGTCAAATCTATGGGCAATTTTTCGCGAACCGATAACAGTAACATGACCATGTGCGACTTGCACGACAGCATTGACAGCACCGTGTTAATTTTGCGAAACCGTCTCAATTCTCAAATAGACCGTCGCGACATTCAAGTAATTAAAAATTATGGAAAATTGCCTCCTGTAGAGTGTTATTCAGGACAGCTAAATCAAGTATTTATGAATCTAATTACCAACGCCATCGATGCTTTGGATGAGACATCACAAAATCAGCCCTATGCTGCGCTCAAAATTTCGATAACCACAGAATTAGCTGGGCCCGATCGCGTGAGAGTGCGGATTGCTGACACGGGACCCGGAATGACACCACAGATAAAAGAGCGAATGTTCGAGCAGTTTTTCACCACCAAGGAAATCGGTAAAGGTACCGGTTTAGGATTGTCTATTGTCTACAAAATCTTAGTAGAAAATCACCTAGGATCGCTTCGGTGCGAGTCGGAACCCGGCAAGGGAACCGAGTTTATCATTGAACTGCCGATCCAGCAAACTTAAGCAATTTACTAATCATCCACATTTATCTATGTTAACTGTGGCACGGCCGTCCCGCCTGTGTTAACTGTAGTTAAAATTTACACATACCCTACCCTAATTCTAGCTTCAAAGTTGGCAACAGCTTTTCTAAATTTCTGAGAGATTTCTGTTGCCAAGGAATATCATTTGAACCCAATACCAAAAGTTGAATCGTTTTCTTTTTCCGGACGCTAATGACAAATTTAGACAGCATACTGATACCAGAACTGTTAACAAATTCCAATTGTTTTAGGTTCAAGGTAATAGTAGGCGGTTCCCCATTGGCGACCTCATCTAACAATTCTGCTATTGGGGCATATTCTGGAGGGCCACTCAGGCTGAGTTCGCCTTGGAAAGTGACTGTGACTGATTCTGGATCGTACTGAATGGTGTAATCTTCACCTTTAATTTCTTGAATGCCCATTGTGATTTGGTTTCCTGACTAATATATTGCGATCGCACAAGAGAGTAAATATTGAAATGCTAGAAACTAGACCCTAATTTGAACCACAGTCGTAACAATGATGGTATCACTATCTGGCCTGCGATCGAATTTCCAACCTATCTTAGCTGAATAGTCATTAATCATCGTCAGCAATCCCAATCCCGAGGTATCGCTTTCAGATTCCGCATTCTTTTCAAGCTGCTGCAAATAAAGTTCATTTGGATCGGAATCGAGAATTTCTTCAATAAACTCCTTCAACTTTTTCGCCCCTTCTGGATTGACACTATTACTGGCAAAAATTACCGCCGTCACCTCGGTTTCACCAATAAAATGTATACCAAATCTGACCTTGTAATTGATATCATCCTTATTAAATTTTATCGCATTTTCTAAGAGTTCGTTGGCGACATAGCTAACAGCTCCTTTGCTTTCTTTTATCCGTTTCTCACTGCTAGCATCCTCCTCATCCACCGGTAGAAAGCTAGACAAATAATCGGCTACAAAATGAGCTGAAAGCCGATTGTTGCGCCAGCGCTGTTTGATCGGGCGAGAACTGGGAGTAAATGTAAGTTCTAGGGAGTCGTGTTCAGGAGGAAAATCTTCAATGAATTCTCCAAAGATTTGTGTCATTGTTTTTAAGCTTCCAGATGTCATGATTGTTTTATCTCCAATTGATGTATTAATGTCACTTTTGAGTAAATTTCCACACGCCATTCCAGTTAGCAGGAAGACTATTTTTTAACAGCAATTGGATGCGTTTTAGGTAAAGTTGACTTGGCTTGTCATCTGGATTTAGTGCTACTATCTGTTCAAAACAAACTATGGCCTTAGCAAAATTTCCCTGACAATATTCTTGGAGTCCCTCCTCAAATAGAGGCAAAGTTTGAATTTTGAGCGATCGCACTGGCTCTACTTCAACATCTAACACCTCACAAACTGTAATGGCTTCTTGTCTACCTTTGACAATAGCCCGATCTAAAAAACGGATATGATACTTTTCGGGTTGACTCAAACGTTGTACCACATCTCCCGAAATTAATAAAGATACGCCATAATACTTAGTCAAACCTTCCAGACGAGCGGTGAGATTGACATGATCTGAGAGCGCATCTGCTTGCATCCGATTCGCATCTCCAATAATCCCAACCATCGTATCGCCCACATGGATACCAATGCCAATCTTCAACGGTATATCCCCATTTATTTTACGGCTTTGATTGTATTTCTGCAACTGCTCCAATTTCACAATTCCTGCCTGAATAGCATCATCCACGCCATCAGGAAAAACTGCCATGACTCCATCTCCAATATACTTGACAATAAAACCGTTGTGCTTGCGAATTTCGGGACTAATTTGCTGTAAATAGTTATTGATGAAGTCAAAGTTTTCTTGAGGAGTCATTTGCTCCGCCATCGTGGTGAACGAACGCATATCGGAAAACATAATTGCCATCTCTTTGCTCACGTGATCTCCAAGTTGGAAATCAACCATGCTCTGCTTGCCGAGAAATTGGAGAAATTCATCGGGAACAAAACGTCCGTAAGCCTGCAAAAGTTTCTCTAATTCTTGTTCCCGCGCTTTCACTGTTTGCACCATATGGGCAAATACCTGTGCCAGTTCTCCCAGTGCATCACTGCGCGCTGCCACATCTGACAATATCTGGGGTTGAAAGCTATTGTTTTTTACAGCAATAGCTGCATCTATAACTTTTTTTACCTGCTCGATGTAAGTCTGCATCTCTCGGTTTTTATGACGGATCTGGTTTTCCAGATCCGTGGAGTGTTGCGTGATAATTTCTACTAAGGTTTCATAGCTATTTTTTTCATCCTCTACTTCCTCAAGTTTTTGGCTCAACTCCTGTAGCTGGGTATGGAGTTCTTCTGGAGATTTAGATGGTGCTAAATTTATTTGTGGTTTCATAATTTATACTTCCGAATCTGGAAGCGCAAAATTGTTTGACTTCCTCGCTGTAAATTATTATAACTTACCGGCGCGGAACTCGAAATCCTGTTTCTGCTTCGATGCTTGACCAGTAAATCCAAGCTCTTTCGTAGAAACCGGGTTGACGACCGTCAATCATAAATTATGCACAATATTTCCCTGTTGCTTCAATACTAGCAAGGTAATGTCATCAAATACTTTTTGTTCTCCAATAAATTGTCGCCAATCATCGATGGCGGCTTCCTTAATTTGTTCGGCGCTTAAATGCCAGTTTTGAGAAACTACTTCACAGAGTCTTTCGATACCGTAGAATTTTTTATGTATGTTTCTAGCTTCGGGGATGCCGTCAGTATAAAGCACCACCCCGTCCCCCGGCTCTAAGTCTACTAAAACATGGCTAATCCAATCGGAAATATCCTCATCTAAGCCGAGCGGAAATCCTAAATTTATGGTGTCTATCCGCTGGATTTGGCCGCCTTTCCTGACCACAATAGTTTCCTCATGTTGACCGCTAATACTAATTGTGCGATCCGCATAGTTGAGCAAAGCTAGTGTCATATTTTTATCGGAGTTCATGCGCTGGACATTTTTATAAAGAGTGCGGTTGAGGGTATCTAAAAAACGCACGGGGTTAGATTCTTGCATTTCCTGAAGAGTGCGGACAGCAGCTTGAGTCATAACCATCAAAATGCCGCTTTCTAATCCGTGTCCGGTGACATCACCAATGCAAATTGTGACAACCCCGTTAGTACAAAGTATGTCGTAGTAATCACCGCCTACTTCCGAGGCTGGCTCCATAAATCCGGCAATATCTAAATCTTCAATGGCTGCAAGTTCAGCAGGTTTTGGCAGAATCAACTGCTGCATTTGTTTGAGCATATCGAGCTCGGAGCTCATGCGGAGGTTTTCCGCTTTTAGGCGCTGGTTGAGAGCGGCAATTTGTTTAGTGGCTGTGGCGAGCTCAGAGGTGCGTTCTTTGACTTTATCTTCTAGAGTCTCAAAGGATTCTTGCAGTTGTCTCGCCATGCTGTTAAAGGAATTTGTTAAGGTTTCAATTTCCCAAATCCGACTGGAATCAACGTTCGGGTTAAGAGTACCACCTGCTAGATATTCTGAAGCTTGAGCAATTTGGTTAAGGGGGCGAGTAATCCAGCTAGCGGTGAAAATACCCACTCCAACAGAGACAATGAGAGCCACAATACACAGCCACATGGTCTGCCGAGTGTTAGCATAAATTTGCGCCATAAAGTCAGCTTCAGGAACTACTACGACACTCAGCCAATTGAGGCCGTACTTGTCAGTTAGCGGAGAAACTTGGATAAATTGCCGCTCACCGTTCAGCTTAAAGTCAAGTTGAACAGTTTGATCGATGTCTTCCAAATGCTTGAATTTATCGAGCAGATAAACCACACTTTGACGCATCAATGGGTTGCTGCTTTCCTGTGCTTTGAGCCGCTTTGTATCTGGGCCTTTTCCCACCGAAAGAGGCTGTTCTTTAACCGAAGTGGCTATTAACTCACCCTGGGGCTCAATGATAAATACTTGACCGGAATTACCCACGCGTAAGGTTTGCAGGAAGTGGCGAATTTGATCTAGTCCCATCTGGCAAGTCAGCACGCCAATTAGTTTTCCTTCGGGATCATAATAGGGTAGACTCGCATTAATTTGCAGCGTACCGTAGCCAAAATTAATATAAACTTCACTCCAACCTGCCTGTTTCTTCTCAACAGCTACTCTGTAAAAAGGGCGCGTGCGAACGTCATAATTGGGCGTGGTTTTGTCGATTGTTGTCGGGTTTCCATTATCGTCAAGGTTGTAATATATCAAGTCGCCACCCCCCGGAATCAGTTGCTGGGCAAGCTGAGGTTGCTCAAGTCCAACCAGCCGATTTACCCAACCCACACGCAGGTACTGACCTTTTTCGTTGGCAATTCCCGCGTAACCAATCGAATTAAATTGCAGAATTTGTTTCCAAAAATATGGTCTAGCTTGCTCCAAATCGTCAAAGTTCAACACCCCCAAAGGTACAGCATCCTGATTGATCTGATTCACCAGTGGCGGAGCTTCCAGATAGGTTTGGACACGTTCGTAAACTCTCGCACTCACTTCCTGCCGCAACTGATTAACAATATCGTTGACTATCTGCTCTCCGTTTCTGTAAGAGAGATAGCCAACGCAGCCAACAGCCGCCAAAATTTGGAGAACAAAGGGAACTACCAAGACATTGCGGAGACGGAATTTGCCAGCTCTGGAGACCATCGCACTTTTTTGAGAAACCATTGTTAAAAACACTCCCAGCGGGCAGTTTTTTGGTAATTGCTCAACTAGGGGAAAAAAGGGAGCCATGAATAGAGAGGGCTTGTTGAATAGCTTGATAAGCAGTTAAGCC
>NZ_JAUBQX010000126.1:0-1090 GCF_036701505.1 Microcoleus sp. Pol11C2 | reverse complement strand
GGCAATGACGGTTCCCTAGCGGATAATACCGAACGTGGTGGCGGCGCGATCGCCACTAAAAGCGGCGGTGTTCTGACTATCAGAGATAGCGAATTTACCAACAACAAAGGCAGCTACGGCGGTGCTGTTAATAACCTGTTGGGCAGCATGACGATCGAAAACTCTAAATTCATCGGCAACCGCACAGAGAAAGGCGTTGGCGGGGCAGTTTACGTCGATGGCGCTAATGCTTCGGGGCCGAATGCAACCCCCGGCCCCGTTGCCGGAACTATTGCTATCCGCAACAGCGTTTTTGATGGCAATATCGGTGCCAGAGAAGGAGGAGCGGGATTTTTATTTGGCTATCTTCAAGATAAGATAGTTTTAGAAAATAGCACTTTTATTAACAATAAAGCTGTTAAGGATCTAGCAGGAGTTGGAGGTTCGGGAGGTGCAATTCGTCACGGAAATGTGGATCTTACTGTAACAAACTCCACTTTTGCTAATAACCAAGCTGAAGATAATGGGGGCGGTTTGTGGTCAGGAGGGAATGGAAATATCAGCATTGTTAACAGTACATTTTCCGGCAACAGCGCTGCTAAGCAGGGCGGAGGAATGCTTGTCGCTAACAGAGATTCTTTTTCGACTAACATCGTCAATTCGACTTTTGCTAAGAATACTGCTGAATTTTCCGGAGGGATTGCTACTTTTAACGATCCTGTGAAATCGCCAATTACTGTTAAGAATTCGATTTTTGATAGGAATACGGCAAGTAACTCTTTTAAAACTAGGCAGCACACTGGACGGGAGCTCATCGATGGGGGAAACAATCTTCAATTTCCCGCTAAACTGACGACCGGAGATCCTAATGATAGTAATGTTACGGCAAATGTGAGGATCGCAGACCCCTTACTCGGCCCTTTGCAAAATATTAACGGCGCTTTTGTGCTGCCGCTGCTAACAGGAAGTCCGGCCATTGATACTGGTACTGGTGCGGGCGCGCCGGCTGCTGATCAGCGCGGTGTGAGTCGCCCTCAAGATGGTGATAATAACGGAAGTGCGATCGTTGATATTGGCGCTTATGAATTTAACCCTACAGTCACGCCGACTC
>NZ_JAUBQX010000083.1:0-16943 GCF_036701505.1 Microcoleus sp. Pol11C2 | reverse complement strand
GCAAATCTGTTCGTTGTCATCTTACAATTTTATTCTTGAAGCCCTATTCTATGCAGCTTCATATTAAATTGGTATAAGGCAATTACTTCTTGAGGAACGCGCTGTCCTAGAAATTCAGCAGCCGGAGTTTTTACAGTATAATCGTCATGCTTTAGCGCAATCTTCAAACAATCAATCGCGGAGCTTCCTTCTAATTTCCCTAAAACATCTATAACAACACTGCGTACCAATAAATATTCATCATCTAGCAGTTGACAAAGGTTTGGGGCGGCTTCTGAATTACCTAATTTTCCCAATGACTGCACTGCGCTCAGACGAACATAAGAATCCTGATCTTTTAATGCCTCAATCAAATATTTTAAAACTGCAACATCTCTAAAGTTACCTAATGCTCGCGTAGCACGCCAACGGGTATCAGAACATCCATTTTTATGAATATCAAACAGGAATGGTAACGCATACTGCGACTGAGTTTGTTCTAAAAGCCAGATTATAAGTGATGGCTGGAATTTTTTTTGAAGAATGATGTTTACAGTCGCTTGTTGTAGAGATAGGGTAGCTTCCCCAGCTAACCTTGCTCCCAAATACAAATCTACCTCCAGTGCCAGTTTCACCATCCGCACTGCTAACGCCTCAGACTCCACAAACGACATCGCCATTGCTAGCGGTTCCGTCCACTTGAGATAATTCAAGTAGTAATATTGCAATTCCTCATCACTCAACTTTTCCAACTGTGGCGCTAGCCGCTCCGCCGCATAGTATTCCTGGATTAGTTGATGCTGAAAACTAACTTCCCTATCAGAGACTCTTTCCCAAACGTGATACTTAACCAACTCTTCAATCCGGGATGGAGCACCATGAAGATCGCCAAACTTTTCAACCAGCAATTTTTCTGCTTGCTCATCAGAGATGATTAAGCCAGGAGCAGTTGGTTCGGGAGAGTTCAGCATTGTAAACGCCAGATGTTCCAGCCAAGGATTCCAAGCTTTACGACGCTCATCTGTAACGGGTGCGTCTTCCTTATATTTTTTGAAAGTCTGAAAAAATTGACGGAATGCCTGTCCCAAAGTATCTACAACAGTACCCGTCTCCTGAAACAATTGATACAGCATCCACAAAACAAATGGCGTGCGGCTTAACTCTCGGTTGTCTCGGCTCAACAATTGCAACACTTGTTGCCTTTGAGCGGGCATACATTCTCGCAAAAAGCGCTCAATTTCACTAGAACCAAGAGGCTGTACTTGCAATCGTCTTTTAATACCTAGATCGCCGTTTCCTAGCTCTCGTGTTGTGCAGATGAGTGGAATCTTAATCCGATCGCACTGCTCACGAAATGTTTTCAGTTGTGTACGAACTGTGTCTGCTGGCATCTCGTTCAAGCCATCTAAGAGCAGAATCAGCCGTTTCTTCTGAAACAATAGATCTTCAACTTCTGGAATTGTTAGTTGTAGTTCTGGCTTAAGTGCATTTCTAATCAGACTCAACATCCCTGAAGGATCTTCAGGGCTAGAAAAACTGACTTTATAACTTTTCAACGGAATCAGCACAGGAATTCGAGGTTCTGGTTTCTCAACCTCTTCCTTTGCAAAGCTGACCAAACAACGCAAAAGCGCGGTTGATTTGCCGACACCGGGGGAACCTACCAGCAAAATATGCTCAGATTCGACATAATTCTGGATTCCTTGAAATATTGGCAGTGATAGGATTTGTGCCTTTTTCTCTTCCTCTGGTTTCTTTTGCTCAGTTTGCACCATCTGCTCAAATGAGAAGGTTGCCTGTCGATCCGCGATCGTTTCGGTCAAGGCATCCACAGTCCACCAATGCTCGTAGCGCTGGCAGATTTCTTGTAAGTAGCGCTGAAACTCACTAGGGGCAATCATGCAAGAGTGAAGTTATATCTCTAAGGAAAGCGTCTTTTCTATGATAAACAAATTATTCGGCATAATGCCTAGATGATGAGACTTTAAACTTGACTGAGCCTCCTCATTGCTCATTTTTTTCGCTAATAGCTGTAACAACTCAAGCCACAGGGCGTTCCTACCCACAAGTTAGTCTCGCCAGAGCCACCCGTACTAAGTCCGATCGCACTCACCCAATTTTCCCCTAAGCCACTATAGCGATTCTCAAATAAGTGAGGTACGCCCCGATCGCATTCCGATTCCCAGGCGTACCTCATTTTACTCAAAAGTGCTATGTAATCATCAATTCTTACATCGAAGCTACTGAATTAGACCGATCCACATTGCTATCAGAGGCCTTTGAAATAGCAGACGATTCCCCGGAATTTGGCTTACCTTCAGTGTCTTTTTCCCCGGATTCAATTTTGTCTGTATCCTGTTTTAATTCTGATACAATTGCGCCTCGATCGCGCCAAGCTTCGGCATTTTCTGGCTTGATGGCAATAGCTCGATCGTAAGCTGTCATTGCTTCCTCATACCGCTTTAATTCTGACAAAGCTATTCCCACATGACGCCAAGCATCGTAGGAGTCTGGCTTAATAGCAATCGCTGTCTCATATGCTGCGATCGCTTCTTCATGGCGCTGCAATTTGGCTAAAGATTCACCTTTACCAAACCAAGCTTCGTAACACTCGGAATTAAGGGTAATTGCTGATTCGTAAGATGCAATTGCTGCTTCGTGCTGCGACAGTTTATCGAAAGCTACGCCTCGGTTGTGCCACACTTCAAAATCCTCCGGTTTAAGGGCTATTGCTTTGTCGTAGGATTCGATCGATTCTTGATATCGCTGCATTTTTCCGAGCACAGCGGCTCGATTGTACCAAACTTCGTATTTATCGGCCCGGATGCCGATCGCCCGATCGTAAGAATCAATAGCATCACTGTAGCGGAGCAGTCTCCACAGCATATTGCCTCGATTGTACCAAGTTTCATATCTCTTGGAATTGAGTTCAAGAGCCCGATCGTAAGAATCAACTGCTGCTGCGTGCTGCTGTACTCTGGCCAGCATTGCACCTCGGTTGTGCCAAATTTCGCTGTCGGTTGCTTTGATAGCGAGGGCCCGATCGTAACTGGCGATCGCTTCTTCGTAATGCTGCAATTGACCCAACAAAGCCGCTATACTGTGCCAACAACCGTATTTTCTAGATTCGCTCAAACTTGCTCGTTCGTAACAGGCGATCGCCTCTTCGTACCTGTGAATTTTTCCCAGCAAATACGCTTTGTTATACCACACTTCGTAGTTATCTGGTTTAATCGATAGTGCTTGATCGTAACAGGCGAGTGCTTCTTCCGGGCGCTGCAATCTTATTAACACATTTCCGCGCCAATACCAAGCCTCATCCAAATTTTTATTCGCTAAAATAGCTTTTTCTAAGCAGCCTAATGCCTCATCATAATTTCCTTGAAAATAAAGCCCTTCGGCTTGCTTGATATAATCGTCAGCAATCAATTTTTCGTTGCTAGCAGGTGCAGTTTGCGAATTTTGGGAAGTGTTTAAGGGCGGTTGAGGTGCGAGTTTGAGAGCTTCTTTGGCAACAACTGCAGGAACTTGGGAAATTTCTTGAACAATTTGAGATTTTTTCTCGTCAACTTCTGTACGCAAAACTTGCAGGTGCATGATAAATTGAGATTTGAGAGTCTCAATTTGCTCGACGGAAGATTTGGAAAGTTCAGTTTCTCTACTTAAAAAATCAAGAGATTGTTTAGCTGCACCCATTTGCGCTTCTAATTCATCCCTCAACTTTTGAGTCAGTTGGCTAGAATTTATGAGCTCGGATTCCAATACACCAATGCCCTGCAATCTTTTATTGGCATCAGCAACCAACTGTTTGATTATCAGCCGTCGCATCATCCAAAAAAATGCAATTGTCACCGGTGGAAATACCGTACCAAGAATTAGCAAAATATTGAGCAGAGTTATGGTACTATTAAAACCGTATCCAGATTCAGAATTGCCACTAGACGGGGAGATAAAAGCGACAACCTCGCGAACTTGAGGATTGCTTTCAACCCCGGTTTCGATTAATTTAGCCAGCCAGGTTTCTTGTAAAGATTTTGTTAGTTCATCGCCGGATGCAGCAGGAGTATTCGCCTTGGTTTTTGCACTAGCAGATAAATCAGGTTGAGCGGCCGCTACCAGCAAACCTGTGGGCGATTTTACAGCAATTCGCCGGGAAAATTGTTCGTGAGCGATCGTCTCAGGCTCGCTAATTGACTCAGCCCGACGGGATACAGTCGTATTGGGGGAAAATTGTTCGTGGGCGATCGTCTCAGGCTCACTAATTGACTCAGCCGGACGCGATTCAGTATTATTTACGGCATCAACAAAGTTGCTAGCCTGCGGTGTCTGAGGAGAAATAGGAGGTGCAGCAGGATTGGTGCTACTATTAGCAGTTAAATTGTGGGATGCGAGGGCAGCCAGAGTCAAGAGAGCTAGATTAGAGACGCGCATAAACGTCAACTCATTTAGGAGAAATTAGTGCTTGGTTGTCAGCGATCGGGCGATCGACCTCATCGTCTCAGCATTTAGAATAGCTGACATGAGGAATGCTGACTTACTATCTCCAAAATACGCGCGCAGCCTGACTTTTCAGGAAAACTGCCAATAATTCTGGCTGTGGAACTTTGGTGAAAGAATATATTCTCGCGCCTCATGCGGTTGAATAACTCTCGCAATTATCATTAGGCTGGTAGGGCGGGCTTCACCAATCTGCACAATTAGCCCACTATCCGGGTGAACCCGCCCCAACCGACCCGATTTTTAACTCTAAACTGCCGCTAAAACCGCGTCCGGCTGCTGACGTTCAGCCGCCACTTCCTCTAAATCAGCGCCGTAAATTTCACAGCTATTATTCGGACTTTCAATCAGCTTAATTTTGTGCAACTCTGCGCCCAATTCCCGAACGGGCGATCGCAACAATTGCCCGATCCGAACTGCAATATTCTCCGCAGTCGGCACAACGTTCTCAAAATAAGCAATATCCTTATTTAAAAAAGTGTGATCGAAGGGTTCAACAACATAATCGTCAACGGCTTTTTGTAAAGCTCCCAAATCAGCAATCATGCCAGTCCGCGCATCAATTTCCCCTTTAACAGTCACCTCTAAATGATAATTGTGACCGTGACCGTTGGGACGAGCACATTTGCCGTAAATTTCCGAGTTTTCTTCAAAACTCAAATCGGGACGAGCCAACCGATGGGCCGCGCTAAAATGAGTGGACAAAGTTAGATAAGCTTCCATTCCGTTTCCTAAATATTCAGCCCAAAGTTCGGGATGTTCAAACAATTGAATTTTGCTCACAGGTAAATGAGGGGCTAGCCGCAGCCAAATTTGCCGTGCTATGTTTTCGGTAGTTGGCAGAGTCTGCTCAAATTCCGGCCACGCTTCGTTGAGAAAGGAAAAATCGAGATCCTTGATAACTTCCCGCTTGATGACGTGCTTGACATCAGACAGGTTGAGTACCATGCCGTACTCGTCGAGTTCGCCTATCATGGAAACGTAAAGGACGTAATTGTGTCCGTGTCCCGGTGCGCGGGCAGTTGGCCCAAACCGCTCAAAGTTCTCGGCTTCGCTTAACTCCGGCAGCCAGTACCGGTGACTCGCCGAAAACTGTGCCCGACGATTGATGATGCACTGCATAAAAGTCAAGTAGGGTAAGCTTGTTAAGTTCTGTAAAGGACTTACTTCTTAAGGATAAACTAATTTTTGCTGGAATTTTTCGATTATTTGAGGGTGCTGTAAATGAATTTCTACCAATTTTCCAAATATTGGCAACACGTCGCCGATCGTCGATCGAGCCGCAGGGCCCATTTTACGCGACAACACAGATATCTGGCAGAAAATACCGCTACAAAACAGTTTCTCGCCATCTGTTACTAACCCATCAGTTACGAGTCTTTGAGAGAGTGGGTGAAGCTGAGCTATTCCGAAGGAAATGGACTTTTTTTGCAACACACGACACTCCACAGTTCGAGTTTTTCACCTAAGCTCTGCAATAATGAGCAGTTTGCGGTTCAGTTGCGCTTAAAACTAATCATATCAACTCCGCTAGCATCGTCGGGCGTAAAATCGAATCAACAGTCAATACTCAGCTATCATTCAGTTTTTCGAGTGACAGTTAACAGTTAACAGTCAACAGTCAACAATAATGCCGGTGCAACCGGAATTGATATCACCCATTATCAATCACCAATTACCCATTACCAAATATTAATGAATTCGATTACTGCACGAGCCGATCGCTTTTTTGAACATTTATCGGGTGCTATGACAACCCCGCTATTTTATATCGGGGACACTCATCTGTCCATCAGTGCGATCGTCAAACTGATAATTTTAGCTATATTTGCGTTGATTATAGCTAAGATTATCAGTGAAGGAATCAAGCGCAGCCTGCTAGTTAGGATGGGATTGGATCGCGGCAGTCGAGAAGCAATTTCCACCATCATTAGCTATATTTTAGCAACTCTTGGCTGTATATTCGTCCTGCAAAGTGCCGGCATCAACCTCACTTCTCTCACCGTTTTAGCTGGGGTTGTCGGCATTGGTTTCGGCTTCGGCTTGCAAAATCTCGCCAGCAACTTTATCAGCGGTCTCACCCTGCTATTTGAACACCAAATTAGAGTCGGAGACTTTATTGAAATAGACAAGTTATTAGGAACAGTAGAAACTATTTCGATCCGCTCTACAATTATAAAAACAATTGACGGTCTATTTGTAATCATACCAAATATTAAGTTTGTCGAAACTAACATTATTAACTGGAGTTACAAAGACCCCAGATGCCGCATCCACATCCCCGTCGGTGTTGCTTACGGATCAGACCCAGTAATAGTTACGGAAGCGCTGTTAATTGCGGCGCGGATGGAATCGAATGTCTTGTCCCATCCTTCTCCTAAAGTATGGTTTCACGGTTTTGGAGATAACGCTTTAAATTTTGAACTTTTAGTTTGGATTGACCAGCCGCAGGAAAGCGATGCTATTAAAAGCGCGGTAAATTTTTTAATAGATTACGAATTGCGCCACCGAAATATCGAAATTCCCTTTCCCCAGCGGGATTTGTGGCTGCGAAACCCGCAAGAGTTAACTCAACTTTTTCACAATAACAAAGACGATAATTCCAACGGAAAAGTTTTTCCGCACAATGCCAAACATTCAGCCGAGTTAAAATCTAATTCCACCGTTTCTGAACCTAAAAATCCAGCGCCTAAATCCCCCAATAATTGGACGCTGCGAGATTTGTTGCGGCGAGTAACTTATTTTGAACAGTGTACGGATTTAGAACTCCGACAGTTAATTGAATATGGCTACCGACAACTCTTTCCAGCGGGACAGGTGGTATGTAAAGAAAATGACCCTGGCGATTCTTTTTATATTATTCTTTCAGGTACTGTAGAAGTTCTTTCTCAAAAAGCCGGTCAGTATATTGCTACGCTTCATGAGGGCGAGTTTTTTGGGGAAATATCTTTGCTGTTAGGTACTCCGAGAACGGCGACTGTTAAAACTAGCGAAGATGCAATTTTGTTTGTGGTGGAACGTCACGACTTGCAAAAACTTTTAAGAGAACAACCCAATTTAGCCGATCAGATTGCTCAAAAATTGTCGGAACGCCAGCAAGCTTTGAGAGATTTGGGATTGTTAGATGGCGACTCTCTGGGACAAACTCCTTTTATTAAAATTCGCAAGCGAATTCAAGTTCTTTTTGGAATTTGAAAGAAGGAAGTTCGGCAACGGATTTGCAAGGGCGGATGTAACGGATGTAACGGATGTCCGGAAGAAGGAAGAAGGAAGAGGGAAGAGGGAACAATCTGCTTTTTTAACTTTTAATTTTTAATTCATCCTGCGCTTCCCGTCGCAGTCTAGCGGCAATTCTAAACAGTTCTTGACCGGTGTGCAAGTGGCGATCGTCATAATTGAGGGTAAATAAATACAATTCTTCTATGCCGTCTCCGACTTGATTGATACAGTAGTAGAGATGGGCCGCAACTCCGGCTACATTAGATGGATTGGGCATTGATGTAAGAAAGTTATGAGCTTTTTTGAGGAACTCGCGGCTGGTTTCGATATAAAGTTGAAACTTTTCTATCAGTTCGTCATCAAACGGATCTGCTGACAATTCGTCTATTTCTTTTTTAAGCGGCTTCAAGATGCTGTTGAGCATTCTATTGACTGGTTTGTATACTTTAATCAGCCACTGTTCCATTAGTTCATCCGCGTCCCTTGCTGTTTGTGTTTGCTGGCGGCTGACGTTTGGTGCGGCTGGTGATTGCTGTTCGGTTTGCTCGGAAAGTTGGCGATCGTAAGATTGTCTGTGCTGAGCGTCTCCTAATATTTCATAGGCTGCATTGAGGCGGACAATTTCTTCGTGACCCGCTATGTCGCTGCGGCTGTCTGGATGAAATAATTTGACTAAACGGCGGTATGCTTGTTTAATCTCGGCTTGTGTTGCGGTTGGGCTAATCTTTAGGGTTTTGTAGTGATTGATAACGGAAGACACGCTGTTATTTCCTTGAAATCTGGATAATATGTGAAAAATTGCTTGACAAAAATATCATTTTTTGCTAATTTTTTAATTATTTATCTGATATAAATGTCAAAAATTGTCAGTAAAAAACCTCAGTTTTCAACTTATCATAAATCTATTTTATAAAAACATTGAAGCTTTGGAAGTGGTGAGCCGATCGACATTCGGGACTCCTATAGCGCTGCTCTCGCCAACAGTTAGCTCCTTCTTTTCTTTCCTCTTCCTTCGCCACAAGAGCGATCAACGCCCGCTTCGTTAACACGCCCAAAGCGCTTCAAAAACAACCCCCTTGACAAATTCAGCATCGATCGCGATCGAGGGAGTTACAACCTATGCCAATTCTTTAAACTCAAAAGCCAAGCAGGGCGTACATTGTACGCCCTGCTCTCAGTTTCTGCTACTTGAGCCGGAGGCTAGCCTAGTTGAGGGCCATCGCCATATTGAGTTCTGGATCTTGGAACAAGGGAGTGCTCAGATAGCGTTCGCCGAAGCTAGGCTGAATCATTACAATCAATTTCCCTGCATTTTCGGGGCGCTTGCCGACTTTCACAGCCGCACATAGTGCCGCACCGCTGGAAATACCGGACAACAGTCCTTCTTCTCTGGCCAAGCGGCGGCTGTAGGCGATCGACTCGTCATCGGTAACAACTATAATTTCGTCGATCGAATCCACATTCAGCACCGGCGGCACAAAACCAGCACCGATACCTTGAATTTTGTGAGGCCCTGGCTTTCCACCCGACAGTACCTGACTGTTAGCCGGCTCAACGGCGATCGCCTTAAAATCGGGTTTCCGCGACTTAATCACCTCTGCGACACCCGTAATCGTACCGCCGGTGCCGACTCCCGAAATCAGGAAATCCACCTCGCCGTCTGTATCTTCCCAAATTTCCTCAGCCGTTGTCGAACGGTGAACCTGCGGGTTCGCTGGATTCCGAAACTGCTGCAACATATACGCATTGGGAGTTTTGTCCACAATCTCTTGAGCGCGGCGGATGCAGCCACTCATGCCCTCAATTCCGGGAGTCAGTTCTAATTGGGCTCCGTAAGCTCGCAGCATCGATCGGCGCTCCGTGCTCATCGTATCCGGCATCGTCAAAATTAACTGGTAGCCCTTAGCCGCGGCCACCATTGCCAGAGCAATTCCGGTATTGCCAGAAGTCGGTTCCACTAAAACCGTTTTGCCTGGACTAATCAGCCCTTCGGCCTCTGCTTGATTGACCATATTGACACCGATGCGGTCTTTCACCGATGATGCCGGATTCATGCCTTCGAGTTTTACCACAATCCGAGCCAAGCAACCTTCAGCTTGAGGAATGCGGTTGAGTTGCACCAGGGGCGTCCGCCCTACCAATTCTGTAATGTCGCCAGCAATACGCATAATCTTTGTCAGTTTGTGGTTGAAAGTAAATGTTAATTCCTAGTTGGCAATATTTTAACTAGATGTAATACATGATATCGAGCTGCCGTCTGCCATTACGCTTTTCGCACAGATCCTGTAGCGTGTATTTGTGCAAAACTGAGTTGGCAATCGATCGAGCTTCTTGCCAAACTTCCCAAATCACCGCACTTTCTACAGTTTGAGCAGGCGAGTCTTTTTCAGATCGATCGAACTCTGAGCCTTCGAGACAGTTGATAATTTCTAGGAGTGTAATTTTCCACGGTTCCCTCGCCAAGATATAACCTCCCTTAGCTCCTCGCTGGCTGCGAATCAGCCCGCAGCGTCTCATGGTAGCCAGCAACTGTTCTAAATATCGATCAGGAATATTTTGCTGAGCCGCTATCTGGCGAATTTGCAGAGGCTCGCCTTCCTCGTAGCAATCGGCCAGCTCCAGCAAAGCTAAGATTGCGTATTCGCTTTTACAGGAGAGTTCTACCATAATTGCTTCAAATATCAGAATTATCTACTCCGAAGTCAGATGTTAAAATTCTCATCAATGTTGAGTTCCAAATTCTAACTCCTAACTTTACCTTTTATTATACCCCGGTTTTCCACTGAACTTGAGCGACTTTCATCACTTCATCCTTGGAACGATCGGCAATCTGAACCCAACAAACCCAGTTTCTCGTTTTGGCTCGCTCCGCTTCCACCACTGTTGTCTTACCTCAAGAAACTGGTTGTCTGCCTCTGTGACTGATAATTTTTAATTTTTAATTTATTCTTGGCGCCCCCTTCCTCCCGCAAACAAAAAAGCCCTGCGCTAGGCAGGGCTAAACTTGGCCTTTAGAGTGGCCAGCAGAGAGGTTATAACCTCCCTGCCTCCTCTAACCCGCTCTTAGAACGTGAAAGTAGTTCTCAGAGTACCAATGATGATGTCATCATTACGGTCATCTTGATTAGGATTTGTCACCCAAATCACGCCCGGAGTAACAGAAATGTTGTCCGAGAGCTGAAACTTGTAGAAACCTTCAACGTGATAGGAATCATCGTTGCGGAAGCTCCGCAAACTCCTCGAAGCTTCAAGTTTATCCAAGTAAGGCTCACGACCTACCACGAGCCCTAGCAAGTTACCTTCTTTCCCTAAATCAGGCAAAGCCAAGGTGACAGCGTAGTTCCAGATTTTCGCATCGCCGATGCCGATAATGCGGGCATTAGTTAAACCAGCCCAGCCGCCAAGGATAAACCTCGGGCTCAGCCGCAACGAAGCCTGAGCACCGTAGGAGTTGCTAACAACTTTACGAGCGCCGAAGCCCTCAAAACCCTCGCTCAAACCGTTGAGAGAATTAGCCACGCCCGTACCGGTGAAACCGCCGAGACTGTCTGGCCCATTCGCTAAACCATTGTCAAACCCAAAGTTACCTCTGCTAAAGTAACCGTGGTTGTAGTTGAAAGCAACTTGCAAGTTGCGTCCGGGGGTAAAAGTCAACTGACCCATCGCCGCGTAGTCGCCGTTCAACAAGCCTGCACCCCTAGCCGGACTGGCTGCTGTTGACGCCAAATAACCGAAGGACAGAGAAGTGGGGCCGAACACGCCGCCCAGCAAGCCCCTGCCACCGAAGGCATAGTCAAAGCCAATACCTGACCCACCGCCCAAGCGATAAATCGGGTTCCGCTGTCCAAAGGTGCTCAATGACCCGTTGCCGCCGTCAAAGTCTTCAAAGTAAGGGTTGACAGTCGGGATAATGTCGTCCCAAACGCCAGCGTTGGCTATCAGGCTAACGTTCAGTCGCTGACCGACGGGGAACTTGTACAGCAAAGTGTCGAGGGCAACAACATTGTCGGTTCTGCCGACATAATTCCAAGTTTGAGTGCCTTCGCTGGTAGCCCCAAGGTTAAATCTTTGACCGTTGCCGACTTGAAGCCTGGTCAGCAGCAAGTCTCTCCCGGTGAAGCTCGTATTTAAATTGAGACGCACCCGCTGTTGGAAGACAGCTTCGTTATTGTTGCTGCCGATTCTTTCGCCGTCTCTGCCAAAAACGCTAACGTCGCTACTAAAGTCGTCGCTGAGGGCGAAAATAGCTTCCCCAGTCAGCTTGGTAGTGGTGGAGAATTGGTTGGCTTCGAGTTCGGCTGTCCGAGCTTCCAAAGCATCGACGCGACCGCGCAGGGTTGCCAGTTCCGCTGCAAATTCTTCTTGGAGCCGTTGGAGGGCTGCCAAGTCATCTCTCGTAGCGAAGTTGCCAGTGCCACCTCTAATTAGCTCGCTAACCTTGTCTAAGCAAGCATTTAAACCGGCTGCGAATTCGTAGCGGGTCATTGCCCGGTTGCCGCGGAAGGTGCCGTCGGGATAACCGGCAATACAGCCGTAGCGCTCGACTAGGGATTGCAGTGCTTGGAAGGCCCAGTCTGTAGGCCGCACGTCGGAAAGTTGGGAAACAGAGGTAACTTGACCTTCTGTTTCGCTGCCGGCCGTACCTTCGGTGGTGTACTGGTTGAGCTGTTCTAATGTGGCGGCTGGGTTTTGCTCTTGTGGTGCTGCAGTTTGCGCTACAGATTCAGCCGCTTTTGGCAAACTTTGTTCTGGCGACTCTGCCACTGCCGGGGCTGGAGTTTCTAATTGAACTGCACCGATTTGCTCTGGGAGAGCGGTAGCTGCCGGGGCTGGAATTTCTAGTTGGGCTGCCGGGGCTGAATTTTCTACTGGTTGAGCGACTGTTGGCTCAACTGCGGCTAAAGATTCACTTGTAGGTTGTGATGCCGCTTGGGGCTCTGCCTCAGCAGGGGCTGTGTTGGCTCCCACGATCGCACTTTCAGTTGCAGGCGTGGCCAAATCTTCAATCGCTGCGTGGGTTTCGCTGCCAGCGACTTGGGAAATTTCTTCTACTGGCTCGGAGGCTGCGGTTGTTTCGGAAACAGCAGCTAAAGCATTTAGTTTCGCTTCGGAGGTTTCAGCGGTTTCAGCTTTTGCGACAGCGGGATTGACCGCATCAGCAGCCTGCTGAGCGTCTGCTGCCATCGCGCTCGAAGAAACTACTAGGGTAGCTCCTAAGACTGCTGGGCTGATTAGTAAGTAACTCCACAAAAATTTCGACATATTCACTCTCATCCTCACACCGATTACAGAGAAACTTTTCTAGTCTTCTATGTGGTCAGTCGTTGCTCAACTAGCATACTCTAAAAAGAGACCTAAAATTCACTTTTTCTTTTGATTCTTTTGGGCTGACCGAGTATATAGATGTCACTGACGGCTGCAGAGAGCCTGTTTTTCAACCTGTACTCAACTGCCTCAAAACCAGACCGGGCTTGGGCTGTGAATTGATTTGACTGCTGACACTGGATAGCGCCTGATTGCCTATTTACTTTTTAGCACAGCACGCCCGACTCGTCTAGGCTGATTCGACTTTAACACTCAAGCTGTGTCCCAGGACGCTAAAGACTTGGCGGTAATCGAACAGTTCTAACAAATCGGCGTTGATTTTATTGTGAGCTGCTTCTTGCCGCAAAATTTTCATTGCTGCCTCTGTTCGCAGAGCTCGCTTGTAGGGGCGATCGCCTGCTGTCAGGGCGTCGTAAATATCCGCGATCGTCATCAATTGTGCTTGAATTGGAATTTCTGACTTGTTTAGACCTCGCGGATAGCCTGTGCCGTCGAGTTTTTCGTGATGTCCGTAGGCAATGTCTGGAACATTCTTTAAATCCTTTGTCCAAGGAATTTGTTTGAGAAACTCGTAAGTGTGAGTTACGTGAAATTCTATTGCCGATCGTTCTTCCGGCGTCAGGTTGCCCCTCGACACCATCAATTGCAGGATCTCGTCTGAGTTCAGCAGGGGTTTCCTTGCCCCATCTATATCTCTATAAGTTTGTCGAGCAATCTCTCGCAGTTGAGCTAGCGGTTCTGCTGCCAAAATGTGAGGCTCGTTTGCCTCTAGCAGCACTTCCCAGTATTCTGCTAATCTGGTTTTCGCCTCTGCTAGCTTAGTGTCTAGCTGTTCGATTTCCTGGCACTGAGCGCACTCTGGCTCCTGGGTCGGGTGTTTTCGGTAGGCTGAATGCTCTAGCAAGTATTTATATTTAGACTGGACGCATTCCATTTCCATTGTCCGCTGAGCTAAACCAAAGCGGTGCCGAATGATTTCTAGCTGTGCGGGGTAGAGCTTTTTCTGTTTGGTCAAAACTGCTTCGGGCACTCCAATTTTGCCAAAATCGTGCAGCAGGGCGGCGTAGCGAAGTTCTTGAATTTGGCGGTTGTTAAAGTAAATAGAGCGCAGTTCTCCGCTGCTGACGGTGTTTACTTCTTCTGAAAGGCGTACTGTGAGCGCTGCTACTCGTTCTGAATGGCCGTAGGTACAGGGGTCTCTGGCTTCTATGACTTGTACCGAGGCTTTAACGAAGCCCTCGAACAAATGTTCTATGCTGTCTTGGAGTTGATTGCGCTCGATCGAGATTGCAGCTTGAGAAGCGAGCGATCGAACTATCCTTTCTTCCCACTCCGAATACTGCTGCGTCGATTCCCAGGCATTGTCTGCTGTCAGGACCGTATCTGCCTTTGTTTTGCGGTTGATCAATTGCAGTACACCTATTGTCTCCCCCTGTCGGTTTTGCATCGGCAGTACCATTACCGAGCAGGTGCGGTAATCAATATCCCTGTCAAAACTGGTATCTAGCCGATAGGGTACGCCGGGGGGCAAGTCGTAGGCATCAGACAGGTTCAAACTTTGACCTGTAATTGCCACGTATCCCGCCAAGCTTTTGTCTGTCAGTGGCAGGGCAAACTCTTTAAACGACAGTCTCGGTTTAGAAGCGTTTTGGGCTACCTTGAACAGCAGCTTAGATTTTTCGTCGCTGTGATCTACTAAGTAAACGCTGCCAGCATCGCTGTAGGTAATTTCCCTACTTTTGGATAAAATTAAGTTTAACAAGTCGCCCAAATCTTGGGCGCTCGACAGAGCTGCGCCAATATCTAAAAGCTTTTCTATCAGATCGGTTTTTTCTGCTGCCGACTCGTTCTTGAACTCTGGCTTTTCAAATACGATCATGGTCGGATGATGGGGAATAGCCTTTTATACATTGAACGTTTGGCCTCTCGACTTTTCACCTAAAAACGAGCGAGAAGCCCCTGGCTTTAGACATGGGGAGGAAAGCGGCAGCGACTCTTCGGCTACGCTCAGTGCATGGCTTCAGTCGCCTCAAAATGCTTGCACAGTTTGAGTTAGTATACAATATAATAAGTGTAGCGAGTGAGAACAACTATCTACGTGTTGAAACATTTTAGTCGGGAGTGAGATTCCGGCACAGTAAACCACTACTGTTTTTAGACAGGAAGCCTATTTAACTGACCAAAAATATCAAAATGTGGAACGTACTTATCTGGCATAAGTGATAGACTCTGAAAGCATACAAAAGTTAAAAGTATACGCAAAGTT
The DNA here is from genome assembly GCF_036701505.1 of Microcoleus sp. Pol11C2. Lineage (NCBI taxonomy): Bacteria > Bacillati > Cyanobacteriota > Cyanophyceae > Oscillatoriales > Microcoleaceae > Microcoleus > Microcoleus sp. Pol11C2. The sequence goes on along the minus strand of NZ_JAUBQX010000083.1, from coordinate 1,657 downwards.
TGGATTCGTCCATATTGAGTGGGTAGATGTGCTTTGATAACGCCTTTGAAAGCCCTTAATGGTCTTATTCCAGAATTCCCCTGATTCATCAGTGGCGAGTATCAAACCCGATTTTAACCCCAAGTCGATTTTTTATTTGCGAGCTTTCGGCGATCGGGGACTGTGGCTAGATGCAGGACTCTTGTTGGGTCAACTGGCACTCTTTTAATCTAGCGCAGAAATCTCTTGGGCTAGCGCAAAGTCTTTCTCAGTTAAGCCTCCGGCATCATGGGTTGTCAAGTTAACTGTAACTTTGTTGTAGGAGATTTCTATGTCGGGGTGATGTCCTGCGGCTTCTGAGGGGGCGACTAACTTATTTACAAAGGCGATCGCTTCGGTAAAATCTTTAAATAAACGGGTAGAGCGCAGTTGTTTACCTTCAATTGTCCAGCCTGACAATTGACTGGCGCGCTCTTGAATTTCAGTATTATTAATTAGCTCAGCCATATTTTTTTCTTTGGGATTAGCAATGGCAGATTAACTGCCAACGTTTAGAAACCCTGACCAAAAACTATCCGCTCTCACCAATAGCGTTTAGTCTCAAGTTTTAATACTCAAGATTTAACACTATTTGAGGTGAGAGCGGTCTAGCGGGTCTTCAGATTAGAACCTGACTGCCGGGAGAATCCCTAGCTCAGCCTGGTTCCCCGTGGAAGTCGTTTCCCGTTGGAGACGACGGCTGACTGCTAGTGAGCGGCCCCGGCGCACAGCCGGTAGTTTCCAATCTGATGACCCATGCGTTTACTACTTTCTATCATGGGCATCACCTCCAGGTTTAGCTAAATGGCTTAATATTGGAACGCACATCACCTAAATACAAGATTTAAGGTGATGATTTGTGCGCTAGCCATTGCCAGCGTTACCAGAAGAACTTGCGTTCTGAGTATCGTTCTAGTGTTCACAATTATTAGAATAACACAAGGAATTAGAAGTGGGGGGATGTAAATGGAGATTTTTGTAAGATGATGGCAAATTACTGCTGCTGGAAGGTCTTTGATCGATCTCTACAGCAATCGGGCGATCGCAGTTTCCGCCATTTGTTTATATTTTTTTCAGAATCCGGGTTGTGCGGTTATCAGGTGCATGGCAACTCTGGCGACGGGGAAAGGTCGATCAATTTCTTGCCCGAGAGGAGAATTCACCAGATATAAAAAAAACAGGTTGTTATAGCTACAGGCAGACTTGGTTTTTGTACAAAATCAACTTTTTTTAGGGCGCTAATTGGATCGAATCCGGGAAACAAAAAGCTCCCGCCTGGTGGCGGGAGCTTTTTAAGCATTAAGGGTAAAGCCTAAACTGATTTATCTTACCCTTTTAAAATGTTGGAAATTTTGATATTTCGCGCTGATTACAGAGCGTTACCGCGAGGCAGAACTTCTTCAGGGAAGATGAAGTTTTCGTGGGGTTGGTCCGTAGGAGCCATCCAAGCACGAATGCCTTCGTTAAGCAGAATGTTCTTAGTGTAGAACGTTTCAAACTCAGGATCTTCAGCAGCGCGCAATTCTTGTGATACGAAGTCATAGGCGCGCAGGTTTAATGCTAAACCGACGATGCCAATGGAGCTCATCCACAAGCCTGTGACGGGTACGAACAGCATGAAGAAGTGCAACCAGCGCTT
>NZ_JAUBQX010000082.1:0-17050 GCF_036701505.1 Microcoleus sp. Pol11C2 | reverse complement strand
CTAATTAATCTTAATCAGGCCGCGGCATTGATTCAGAGCTTTAAAGAAGTGGCAGTCGATCGCTCCAGCGAAGAACGACGAACTTTCGGGGTCAGAGATTATCTGGATGAAATTTTAATCCATTTAAAACCCAAATTGAGAAATAGCCAACATTCGATCGAAATTAAAGGAGACACCAAAATAGTCCTAGATTCTTATCCAGGTGCTTTATCCCAAGTTGTCACAAATTTACTGATGAACTCTCTGATTCATGCTTACGAACCGGGCGAATCTGGTCAGCTCGTTTTTGATTGGCAGCAAGATAAGGATCAACTTTGCTTAGAATATTCCGATGATGGTAAAGGCATTCCTCCCGAAAATTTAACTAAAATTTTTGAACCATTCTTTACTACAAAACGCGGTCAGGGTGGTAGCGGATTAGGATTGCATATTGTCTACAATTTAGTTACCCAAAAACTTCTGGGTGAAGTAGAATGTACAAGTGAGGTGGGAGTGGGAACGAAATTTATTATTAAGTTACCCCTACAAATCGAGTCAAAACCGTAGTTTTCCCAATCAAAGCATTAGTAATAAAAAAGGGTGAGTAGTAATGGAGCAAAATATTTACGGCTTTTCAACTGACAAATCATCTCAAGAACTGTTATCTCTTGAAGAAGTTAACTCAGATGAGGATGTACTTTTTGCCGATGAAGTATCTGAAGATACCTCGACTGAAAGCTGGAAAATTTTGATTGTAGATGATGAGGCTCACGTTCACACAGCTACCGATATTGCCTTAAGAAAGTTTGTGTTTGAAAATAAATCCTTAAAGTTTATTAATGCTTATTCCGCTACTGAAGCTAGAGAGTTAATCCAAGAACATCCTGATGTAGCCATCATCCTGCTTGATGTAATCATGGAAACGGATGATGCTGGCTTAGAGTTTGTTAAATATGTCCGCGAAGTGTTAGGCAATCAGTTAGTGCGAATTATTTTACGCACGGGCCAACCCGGACAAGTACCAGAAAAAAGCGTTATTATCAATTACGATATTAATGACTATAAAACTAAAACTGAATTAACGACATCAAAGCTATACACTACGATTCTGACAGCTTTGAGAAGTTTTTGTCTTGGTCATAAATTGCAGTCGGAAATAGAGCGACGCGAAGAAGTAGAGAAAGCACTTCGTATCAGTGAAGAAAAAGAACACCAAAAAGCTCTTGCCTTAGAGCATTTTGTCAAAGAACTGCAAGAAACACAACTCCAGCTAATTCAAAGTGAAAAAATGTCTAGTCTCGGTCAATTAGTTGCAGGTGTAGCTCATGAAATTAACAATCCGGTTAACTTTATTTACGGCAACCTCTCGCACGCCAACGACTATATTAAAGAACTCATCTATGTGTTGAATCTTTACCAACGGTATTACCCGCAACCAGAAGCAGAAATTATTTATGAAATAGAAGATAGAGAGTTGCCATTTATCATAGATGATTTACCAAAATTACTTTCTTCCATGCAGTTAGGCACCGAACGCATTCGCATTATTGTTGAGTCTCTACGCAATTTTTCGCGGTTGGATGAAACAGAAATTAAATCAGTAGATCTCCACGAAGGTATTAATAGCACCTTGATGATTTTACAGCATCGCCTCAAGGCTAAGTCAGATCGTCCTGCTATTAACGTGATTAAAGACTATGGCGTATTGCCACTTGTGACCTGTTATGCAGGTCAGCTTAATCAGGTGTTTATGAACCTTTTAGCGAATGCTATAGATGCTTTGGATGAGCGGGTAAGTAGAAAAGATGCGGCAGCTTTTCATCCCCAAATTTTGATTCGTACTGAAGTCCTACCGACCAATTCGGATGAAAAAATTAGCACTGCTTCAGGCATTCGGGTAACAATTGCTGATAATGGTATTGGCATGAATGAAAAAGTTATTTCAAAACTTTTTACTCCTTATTTTACTACTAAGCCAATTGGAAAAGGTACAGGGATGGGATTGTCAATCAGCCGAAAAATTTTACTAGAAAAACACTGCGCTCAATTACAGTGTTTTTCTACGCCAGAGCAGGGAACGCAGTTTATTATTGAGATGCCCACTATCTGTATAGTAACCAATCTCGCGGTATCTATCGTGTAGGAAACTCATGGGGCGGAATTCATCATAGAGCAGTTTTCAGTTGCAGTGGAGAAATCAGCAGTAATTCCGAAAGTTACCCTAACCGGCTGAGACAAAAACTGAAGCCAAAATGGCATAAAACCTAGATAGAGAAAGACTTTTACCTCGAAAGGGCATAAATCTAATATTTACAATGGTTTCAGGCATTTTTAGGCCATAGACCTCTTTCTTTTGCGAGGGAGAGGTTTTCAGCCCCTAAAAAGGTGAGAAAATGTCTAAGTTTCATTAAGCAACTCACAGATAACTCCTATCGAAACTTCCGTTCTGACTCTTGAATGGGAACATCATTAATACTAGCTTCACGTCTTCGCATTAACCCATTTTCTGCAAATTCCCACTGTTCATTACCATAGGCGCGATACCAGTAGCCAGAATCATCGTGCCACTCATACTCGAAGCGAACAGAAATCCGATTGTCTGTAAAACTCCAGAGTTCTTTCTTTAAACGGTAATTTAGTTCCTTTGCCCATTTTCGTCTTAAAAAAGCCTTGATTTCTTCCCGTCCGCTGAAGAATTCGGCACGGTTTCGCCACTGAGAATCTTCCGTATAAGCTAAGGCTACTCGTTCTGGATCGCGGGTATTCCAGGCATCTTCAGCAGCTTGAACTTTGGCTTTAGCCGTTTCCAACGTAAAGGGCGGTAGAGGTGGTTTAGTTTCCATCAGCTTTGTTTTTTGTGATTAAAAAAGATCAGGTGCGGGATGCTCGCGCTACAGAGAGATTTTTGGGAATTGGATATCAATCCTCAGCATCGGGATCGATTCCCATTGCTCGCAGTCGCTCCGCTAACTGGGTAACTTTTCGCTCTGCTTGTTCGGCTCTTTCCCGTTCTTGTTGAGTTCTTTATTGCCAGTTCTCATTTCATAAATACCCTAGTAAGGAATGCGGATAATTCTCTCGTACACCCAAAACTTACCGGGTTTAGTGGTGGTGCCGTCAGCGGCCACAGTCAAGGGAGTACGTGAAGCGAAGCTATCCCGAAGGGAATCGCGCTCTTCATCTCCATTACCGCTAGCAAATTCTAAAGCAATGAACGGAGCCATGTGTTCCCGCCAAAGTACATAAGAACGGCGAAAACCATCGAGTGTTGCCGGTACATTCGGCACGTAAAACCAATCCGGTGCTTCTGCACCTCGCTCTGGCGGGTCAGTTTCTCGCCAGTAAATGCCACAATCTTGCCCGATCGCATATTGTCCGTCTGGATGCAGTCGCTCTACAACCGGCCCGATCGAATCTGTCAGAATGATGCTCTGGGGATGCTCCTGAAAATTTTTTACAAATGTACCGTCTTCGTCTGGCAATTGGGTATGACCGGGGAATGCAGGAGGCAGACCAGTAGCAGTTATTGTCTCGTTCATCGTCGTTTTCCGTGCAGTTATGGTTGATTCTACTGCGAAATTTTAAAGCAATCCGATTTGAAACTCTAGCTAATATTAACTAAACCCAGCTAACCACAGCGGAAGCATCAACAGCAACCCGACAGAAGTGATGGCGATGCTGCTAGCTAATAAATCGCGATCGAGCTCGTAGACTTCTGCTAAAATCAGCACGGAAAGAGCTGTGGGCGTTCCCGACATCAACACCAACACGAACCTCGGATCGCCACTCAATCCGAAATAACTAGCACCCAATCCGATCAACACCGGCACAATTACCACTTTTAACAGCGACGGGATTAAAGCCAGTTCAAAACTTTCCCATTTCTTAATAGACCTCAGCCGGATGCCAACCAGCAGCAAAGCACTGGCAATTACCACCCAAACAGCAGTCTGCAATCCCGATTCCACTGTCTCGGGCAGGGGAATGTTTCTAGTATAAAAACCAATTAAAAATGCCCACAGAGCGGGAACTGTCAGCACGTCCCGGATCTGAGTCCACCAGTGATTTTTTTGCTCTGAGTTCCCGAAATAGCTAGCAATAAATACACCGAAACAATAAGTTCCAATAACGTTGTTAGTGACGCTGTACAAGACAGCCCAGTTGCTATTATCGGTGCTGATGATAGAGGGGGTGATTGCTAATCCAACAAAGCCCGTATTCCCTAACATCGAAGCTAGGAGAAAACTGCCTTGGCTCGATCGCTTCAGGGAATTAAAATTTAATAAAAATAAATTCACTAGAGAATTTTTGCCCTGAAAATAGGGCTTTTTGATGTGGGCCGCACTCAGCCTACGCAATAATACCCAAGTCAGCCAAGCAAAACTCGTACTCAGAAATAACACGAATATGGCGATCGCCGGCGTGAACCCCACAGCACCCGAAAAATCGCTCTGACGGGCTAAAACTAGAATTTGCAGCGGTATCCCAATCCAGAAAAGAAAGTGGCTCAGCAGCTTGGGAAAATCAACTGGGATGTACCGAAACAGCAGCAGTCCTAAGCCCGTCCAGATAACTAGAGGGGTATAAGCGTGAAATAAGGTTTCAATCATAAAAATTTAACTAGACAATTGGAAATGCCTCTATCTATTAATAGTAATACTAAAATGCGTTTAAGAAATGCGAATTGTCGTTAGCGGAGCCCTCGAAGAGGATCGTAGTTGCACGCTTTTTCGTCCTAGCGTGTTCGTAGCACTGCTGGCCCAAAAATTTCCGCCCAAATTCCCGCATCTTGCACGGCACAATCCTCAGACTGACAGCCCCAAATGCTTGCAGATTTTTGCCTTCAGATTCACAAAACCTCTGTTAATTTGACCAATGTGCGATCGAGTTATCTTGCCTTTTCCGAACAGACGTGGAACGTTTTCATGCCGTTTCGCTCTAACGGAAATACGGCGACACTAAAGCTGCTAATGACTTGCACTTATTAATTCAATTTCAAAGCATTAACAGGCACCTCATCCCAAGAACTAACAGTCCGCAAGGTAGCAACCCAGCCCTGCTGTTTTTGCTCTGCCGTCAAATTCTTCTCAAAAGATTCGTGGCAATCCTTCGCTTGAGTCTCATCGCAACAAGCAATGCAAGAATAAAGAATGCCCGACGGATCGATTTGCTCGTTTACCCAAATAATCACGATCTACTCTCTCAATCAAAATCTACTGTTATTTAAATTTTCCTATATTTTTGCCAATTATCTACTCGGATTTACGCAACCCAAGATTTGAGGCGCTACAGATTTGTTGTAAGGTGCTTGTGGTGCACCCTACTGATTCGTTGTAAGGTGCGCGGTACACACCTTCATTTCTTAGTCTCAAGCGAGAGGGACGAAAATTTTTGTAGGCTCAATTGCAATAGCACAGTCTTATCGAGAGGTTTTTACACTTGTTTGGATGCCAAAGTTGCCAAAGACTCGCCCGCAACCCGGCAAATCCGCCAGTCGGGCATTACATCAGCACCAATACCCTTGTAAAATCCGATCGCCAATTCATTCCAATCCAAAACGCTCCATTCCAAACGCCCGCAGCCCCTTTCAACCGTCAACTGCGCTAAATAAACTATCAAAGACTTGCCAATTCCCCGCCCTCGAAACTCAGGGAGCACAAACAAATCTTCCAAATAAATTCCCGGCTGAGTCAAAAAAGTAGAATAATTGTAAAAAAACAGCGCCCAGCCCACAACTTTGCCTTCGCACTCGGCTAAAATCGCTTCAGCAAAAGGTCGATCGCCAAACAAATGATGCTCCAAATCAACGGCATTGCCAGTAACGGCATGAGATAATTTTTCGTAATCAGCTAAAGCTTTAATCAAATCAAACAGCATCGGCACGTCGGTGCGGGTAGCTGGACGCAAAATTACCTCAGAAGACATAAATAAGTAAGTAGTAAGCGACAATCAACAATTAAAAATACCACATCAAGACATTTTTAATTTGTAATTTTTAATTAAATTTTTCCACCTTGAACCAGCATATTTTCGATAGCCTCCGAGTGCCACCCCACAATAATTTTAAGATTTTTCAAAATGCCAACTCAATTTTTTTTGCTTATTTCAACCAGCCCTTCAATCGTTCCGTCACTTGAGGGCGGCGCAGCTTTCGCATTGCCTTATTTTGAATTTGACGGACTCGTTCGCGGGACAAATTGAACAAACTGCTTACCTCTTCTAAAGTGTAAGGTTCGCCGGTCAGCAAACCGTAACGCATAGCAACAATCTCTTTTTCCCGCTCAGTCAAAATACTGTCCAACACCTCCAAAATATCTTGGCGCATCATCATCTCATTCATCTGAGCTTCGGGAGATTGCGTCGCGTTATCTTCGAGAACATCCAAAAGTTCCGAACTTTCTTCGGAGCCGATGCGGTGGTTGAGAGACAAAGATTGCCGACGTACTTGCTGGAGGTAGCGAAGCTGTTCGCAAGTAACTTGCATTTCTCTAGCAAGTTCAGTTTCACTTGGATTGCGTTGAAGAGAACGCTTCAAATCTCGATAAACTTTTTTGAGTTTATTTAACTGTTCGACAATGTGAACAGGCAAGCGAATCGTCCGCCCTTGATTGGCAATTGTCCGGGTAATTCCTTGGCGAATCCACCAATAGGCATAAGTAGAAAACTTGTAACCCTTCTCCGGATCGAACTTTTCGGCTGCCCGATTCAAACCCAAAGCTCCTTCCTGAATTAAATCGAGAAAAGGCACGCCCCGATTAAGATAGCGTTTGGCAATCGAAACAACCAAGCGCAAATTCGAGCTGATCATTTTCCGTTTCGCCGACTGACACTGGTGGCGAAGTTGTTGCAGTTGAGTTTCGCTCACTCCCAAAGCCGCTGCGAGTTCAGCTTTTGTCGGCACTCTGTCTAATTCCTGCTGCAAACGCTGTTCTAGTTCATCCAGGGCTACCAATTCTTGAACGCGGCGCGCCAACTCTACTTCTTCGGCTGCTGTCAGTAGAGGATACCGAGCCATTTCCTTGAACAAAGCTCCCACTGGATCGTCGGCAGACCAGTTGTTGTATGCTGACGACCGAGTTACCGTCGGACGATCGATCTCAGTGTCTTCATCTTGTGCGATCGCGAATGAGGCGTCGGGTGCCACCGCAAAACTGCCTAGGTCAGATTCTGCCATATCGTGCTTGGTGTCGGTGGAAGGATTTGAAATGTCTGCCTTCACTTTAGCGAATTTAACCGGAAATTTCCGAAATCCATCTAGAAGCCCGTGACAGACATTAGATGGCCCCAATTTTCTACCTTTCTATTGAGTTCGAGCCAGTAAAGGAGCTGCCTGCAATAATTGCTGAGTGTAAGGGTGCTGGGGATTAGTAAAAATATCCCTAGTCTTACCGATTTCAACAATTTTTCCAGCATTCATTACCGCAATACGATCGCAAAAAAATCTCGCCACCCACAAATCGTGCGTAATAAACAGATAAGTCAAATTAAATTCCTGCTTCAACTCCAACATCAGTTCTAATACTTGAGTCTGCACGCTGGCATCCAGCATACTCACAGGTTCGTCGCAAATTATCAGTTGCGGGCGAGTAATTAAAGCGCGGGCGATCGAAACTCGCTGCTGTTGTCCTCCCGACAATTCCCCCGGATAGCGACGAAAGAAATCCTCCCCTGGAGTTAAACCCACCCGCTCTAACATTTGGATTACTTGTTTTTTAGCTTCGCTACCATTAGCTAATTTGTGAATAAATAAAGGGTCAGCAATACTTTGCCCGACAGTCATCATCGGATTCAAGCAAGCGTGGGGGTCTTGAAAGATCATTTGCATTTCGCGGCGGTGCTTCCTCACAGCATCGCGGTTCAGCGCAGTTATATCTATTCCTTGAAATTCCACTTTGCCGCCAGTCGCGGTAATTAGCTGCAAAATCGTGCGTGACAAGGTACTTTTGCCGCAGCCGGACTCCCCCACCAGCCCTAGGGTTTCTCCCCGTTGTAGCTCTAAACTAACGCCGTCTACTGCTTTAATTACCTGGCGATTCCTGGAAAATAACTGATCTAATAAATTGCTTTCTAAACTGTAGTGTTGCTGCAAATTCGTTACGGTCAAAAGAGGAGAATTTGTTAAGTTTGCAGTAACGACTTCAGTCGTGATTTCCTCGAATGCTAATCCTTTGTCAGAATCGGCTTGAATGTGCAAAGCTGCTTTGAGGAGCGATCGAGTATATTCGTGCTGGGGCTTTTCAAAAACGTTTTGCACCGGCCCTGTTTCTACGACTTTACCGCCGTACATCACCGCAATGCGATCGCAATACTCAGCCACCATCGCCAAATCGTGAGAAATCAACAAAATAGCCGTTCCCCGTTCCTCACAAAGTCTGGTTAATTCCTGCAAAATCTGAGCAGCTACAGTTACGTCCAAACTTGTAGTCGGTTCGTCCGCCACAATTAATTTGGGATCGAGCAAAAGAGCCAAAGCAATTGCTACTCTTTGCCGCATTCCGCCGCTAAATTCGTGGGGAAATTGCGACCAGCGAGAGGCGGGAATTTTCACAGCTTCCAGAGTTTCTATCGCCCGTTTCTTAGCTTGCTTGCGATCCAAATTCGGTCTGTGAGCTTGCAAAGTCTCGATGCAATGTTCTCCTACAGTCATCAAAGGATCGAGACGAGTCATCGGATCTTGAAAAATCAATGCTACAGCTTCGCCCCGAAACCGTCTCAGCCGCGAAGCATTCATATCAAACACTGACTCTCCAGCAAAACTAACTCGCCCCTCAATCAGCGTTGAATCCGGCAGCAACCGCATCGCCGCCCTTCCCAAAGTTGACTTACCGCAGCCAGACTCCCCAACTAATCCGAGCTTTTCCCCCGGTTTCAGCGTCAGGGAAACCCCGTCAACGGCCCAACCAGATTGGCCTCGCCGCTGAGGATAAGCCACTCGCAGATTTTCAACTGAAAATAGAGAAGAGTCATTAGTCATTAGTCATTAGTCCTTAGTCTGGTTTCTGGTCTCTGTTGTCTGTTGTCTGTTGACTGTTAACTGTTGTCTGTTGACTGTTAACTGTTGACTGTTGTTATTTATTATTTATCAATATACTGGCGGTTAGTTGTTAGTTATTAGTATTTTTCAGGGCTTATTAGTGATTGACCCGAGACCGATATGCTGTTTGTAAATACCAATAGAAATTGCTACAAACACAGATTTTATCACTACATCATTAACCGACCAACCGCTTACTAACAACAGTCAACAGTCAACTATGCTGTTTGTAAATACCAATATAGATTGCTACAAACACAGATTTTATCACTACATCATTAACCGACCAACCGCTTACTAACAACAGTCAACAGTCAACCGTCAACAGCCAACTGTCAACAGCCAACTGACTAAATTTCCTTTCGCTTCAACTCAGCTCTCCGCAGTATGTAAGTAGCGGCACAATCTGCGTGAGGATGGTCTGCTAAAACTTCCGCGAGTTCCAACACATATCCGGCGATATCCGGCCCCAGCTTCTCAGTCAGCACTTGACGTTCCCGAGAGGCGAGTTCTTGCACGCGGGCCTTAGCTTGCCAATTCGGAGAAAACATCTTGTCAATCTCGGTGTGGAATCCCAGACTTTCGAGAATGTCCCACTCGCCGTTATCGCACCAAATGCCCCCGCACAACATACAGCGCTCTATGTAAAAGGGCACTCTACTGAAAGGAACTTTCGCCCGCGACAGATAGTGACCGTCTTCGGGACACAGCGCTGCTTTGCTGTCGTAGACAGACGGGGTGAATTCTATGCCGAGAGTCCCTGTCGCATCAGGCTTCTCGGATTTGTTGTACCACTGGCTCTGTTCTTTTTGCCAAGCTTCGTATTCTCTGCCTGGAATCCAGATACCGTAACAGTTGGGACACCACTGCACTGACATACTGCCGGCTAAGGTGCCGCCTTCTAAGTTGGGATGTTTACATTTTGGACATTCCACCGCTTTATTTCTCCTTGCCTTCTTAATTCCCTGTTAATTCAATTATTAATTCTGTATCTGGGCGGGCCCTGAAGAAGCAGAATTTTTTTGTAGCAGCGCGCCACAGTAGCCAATTAGCGTGTTGAGCCGCGCGATCGCCGCAGTTTGCCTCGCCTTTGCTGTCGCTGGCTGGCGCGACGCTTGCAAAAACGTGACATCTGTCCCCAATAACCGCAGTTGCTTGTGAATTTCCGTCAAATAGGACTGCTCTGGGGGTGTTTCTGAGGCGTCTAACTCATCGCTTTCGGCTCTCATAATTTGGTTTCCGAAAAATTGTTGCACTTTTCTGTATTCGATCGCCAGCGCGGCCCCATCCAGATTATCGTGTGCAGCAGTTCTTTGTAGTTGTTCTAGTGCTTGCTGTAATTCTTGGTAGCACTGGCGGCGGTCTTCGGACAATATCATGATTTTGTAAACAAATTTGTATTTATAATCAAAGTAGATACTTACTTAAGTTTGCTCATATGGAGGGAAGCCGTGCGTTTTTGGAGCAATTCCCTGTTTTGTGAGAACTTTTTTTGATTTGTTTCCCTGGCTCTACCCTTCTGGCTGCTGCTTTTAGTTTAGCGTTGCCGGTAAATGCCGATCCCCCCGCAACCTCAACTGCTACCGCCAAAATATGCTTATTTTACCCGATTTTCCCCGAGCGACAGACTGCGGCGGCGGCAGTGGTGTCACTATATTTTCCTACCTACGAGGGGGGGCGACTCGGGATTACATAGGTATAGTTTGAGAAAAATCGACTATTTTTTTGAATTGCAAATTGTGGCATTCAATTAGTTTAGTATAGCTAAACACATAATTTCGGCAATTCAACCGGAAACCGGCTTTTAACCATTTGTATTTCTAAGTTTTAAAGGTGTACCCCATGAACGCGAACACTCTGACTCCCTCTCCTTCGATCGATCCTGCTGTAGTTCCCGACTGGCTGCAAGAATGCCTGAATACTCGATCGCAGCCTGATGGGGACCCTAACCCGAATTGCTCGACTGACGACAGCTTAATTTGTCGGGCCTTTGAATTTGCCCGCGACTTGCACGAAGGACAGTACCGCAAATCTGGAGAACCTTACATTTGCCATCCGGTAGCTGTCGCTGGAATACTGCGGTATATGGGCGGCAACAACGTCATGATTGCCGCCGGCTTCCTCCACGACATAGTTGAAGATACAGATATTACTCTCGAAGAAATAGAACAGCGGTTCGGCGCCGAAGTGCGACAGTTGGTTGAAGGTGTCACCAAGCTTTCTAAGTTTAATTTTTCCAGCAAAACAGAGCGCCTTGCGGAAAATTTCCGCCGAATGTTCCTAGCAATGGCTAAAGATATTCGCGTCATTGTCGTCAAACTGGCAGATCGGCTGCACAACATGAGGACTTTGGAGCATTTGTCCGAAGAAAAGCAGCGCAGTATTGCCCTAGAAACCCGAGATATTTTTGCTCCCCTAGCGAACCGTTTGGGTATTGGCCGCTTTAAGTGGGAATTGGAAGATTTAGCGTTTAAATACCTGGAACCCGAAGCTTACCGCGAAATTCAAGAATTGGTGGCAGAGAAGCGGGCCGATCGAGAAACTCAACTCGCAGAAGTCACAGATAGTTTGCGAGAAAGGCTTGACAATTTAGGCATTAAATGCTATGAAGTTAGCGGCCGTCCCAAACATTTGTACGGGATTTACGGCAAGATGCAGCGCCGCCAAAAAGGGTTTAAGCAAGTGTACGATATTGCGGCGGTGCGGATCATAGTAGAAACCAATGATGACTGTTATCGGGCTTTGGCGATCGTTCACGATTCTTTCCGCCCGATTCCCGGCCGCTTTAAAGATTATATCGGTTTACCAAAAGCCAACCGCTACCAATCATTGCACACCGGAGTAATCGGAACCAGCGGCCGCCCCATCGAAGTGCAAATCCGCACCGTAGCAATGCACCACATTGCAGAATACGGCATTGCCGCCCACTGGAAATACAAAGAAACTGGCGGTTCTAACACAACAGTCACCGGCGACGACGAGAAATTTACTTGGCTGCGACAACTCCTAGAATGGCAAAGCGACCTCAAAGACGATCGCGAATATTTACAAAGCATAAAGGACAACTTATTCGACGAAGATATTTACGTTTTTACTCCTAACGGAGACGTAATTGCTCTCAATAGCGGATCAACTCCCGTAGATTTTGCTTACCGTATTCACACAGAAATTGGCAATCACTGCACAGGTGCCAGAGTCAACGGGCGGATGGTAACACTAGACAAGGTTTTAAAGAACGGCGATATTGTAGAAATCTTGACCCAAAAAAATGGTCATCCGAGTTCCGACTGGCTGAATTTTGTCAAGACAAACGGAGCCAAAAACCGAATTCGCCAGTGGTTGAAGCGATCGCACCGAGATGAAAATCTCGCTCGCGGCCGGGAATTGCTGGAAAAAGAATTAGGTAAAAATGGCTTGGAATCTTTGCTAAAATCTGAACCCATGCAATCGGTGGCTCAGCGCTGCAACTACCACAGCGTCGAAGATTTAATCGCCGGTTTGGGCTACGGCGAAGTCACCCTAAATCTCGTAGTAAATCGACTGCGAGATTTAGTAAAAGTGCAGCAAAAAATTGAAGCTGCTCCCGCAGGAACCCACGAAGTGCCCCAGCTAATACCTGCATCGACGGCACCGAAACCAGTACCTAGTTCGTCTCCGAGCAAATCGCCGATCGCAGGTGTAGAGGGATTGCTCTACCATTTATCCGGCTGTTGCTGTCCGATTCCTGGGGAATCAATTATTGGAGTTGTGACTCGCACTCGCGGAATTTCGATTCACCGGCAAGGCTGTTCAAATGTTGAGAATGTACCAGGAGATCGGTTGGTTCCTGTGAGTTGGAATTCCAGCAACCGCAATGAATCTCGACCCAACACTTATCCGGTTAACATTCAAATTGAAGCCCTCGATCGAGTGGGAGTTCTCAATGATGTGTTATCGCATTTGAAGGACAACCAAGTAAACGTCCGCAGCGCTCAAGTCAAAACATATCCCGGATTGCCCGCATTAATTGACTTGTGCATGGATATCCAGGATAAACAACAGTTTGAGCGGACTTGTATGCAAATTAAAAAAATGAGCGATATTTTGAATTTGCGGAGACTGAGTGAAGTGAATTAGCAATTTAATTGAGCGGCTGCTGCGGGAATTTGGTAAGTAGTAATTGACAATAAACTTTTTTATTTAAACTCTTAACAATTCCCCAAGTAGCCGCAGTCTGTTGTTAGCCAGCAGTAAAAATAATTTACGCAAAATAACTTAAAGCATGGATGACAGTCAGTTAGAAACTCTCCTCAAAAACATTGCATCTGATCGAGTAGAGCGCAAGGCCTCAACATCCGATAAAGGTAAACTTGGTCAGGTTATATGCGCTTTTGCCAACGGCTTGCCAAACCACCAACAGCTAGGGGTACTATTTATAGCAATCCTAAATCATTATCAAGACAATGATACAATTATAGGCAATACTTGATTGTGACCATAAAAAAATGAATAACTTACAACTGCCACAAAAAAATAGGGAAAAAGAAATAGCTTATGAGAGAATCTTTCATTAAAAGCGATATCGATGCCAGAGAACTCAAACGAGCAATAGCTGTAAGGATGGCTATCTCAGGTAATATCTACCATGAAATTAGCAAGATATGACGTGTAAGTAATTTTTTTATGGGTTATTGGAAAAAGCAATTTAAAACCCAAGGCATCGCCGGAATCAAACTAGGACATAAAGGGTCAAAATGGTATTTAACAGCTCTACAAAATACTGAAATAAGCGAGTGATTAAAGAATAAAGAATATTGGAATTTAAATGAGCTGGTTACTTATTTAGATCGAAAATTTGGTGTGATATATAAATAAATAAATCAAAACAGAGTTACTATGAACTTTTCGAGCGGGCAATAATTAGCTGGGAAAAAACTCAAAAAACCAATCCTAAATTTGATAAAGAATTGGTAAAAAAAAAGACGGAAGAAATTAACGATATTTTTTTTATTTAAAAACAAGGCTGGTATAGAATATGGGAAAATAATAATATTGTTTTTAGATAAATGTCATCTACTTCATGGTGATTTGACTGGTTATGTTTGGGGTCAATCCTTACATCAGAATTGAAGTTCCAATTACGAAGGAAAAAGATAGACAAACTTATTTTAGCGCACTCAATTATCAAAGCAAATAATTCCATGTTCAGAGCCATCCATCTGGTGATGGAAAATCGACCGTTAAATTCATAAACTACTTACAAAATAAATATAAAATTTTAAAAATTATCTTGATTTGGGAGGGAGCTAGTTATCATAAATAGGGAGAAATTAGAGACTTTTTATTAAAACTAAAGGGTGACAAAGAACCTGATAATTTGTCAATTAATTGTATTTTATTTGATTCCCCTGCTACCCAACTGAATTCCGTTAAAGATATTTGGTTACAAACTAAAAAATTTTTAAGGAAGTATTGGTATTTATGTAGGTCTTTTAAGATTGTCAAATTTTTGTTTTAGTTTTTTACTAACGAACATAAATTTGATTTCCCCAAAATACGTCAATATACTTACACACAGAAAATTATTTAGGATTTCTATAACCGTTGCCAAACTAAATGTTCTCTTTCGATCCAATGATTACTCTTCAGTCTGAAGCAAAAAGACACACCCTTGTCCTTCAGCCAGTTTCCTAAGTCGACTCAACAAAATTCACGGTCTCCTAAAACGATAACTTTATATTTTGAAAATAATGGTAAAACTTGCTGTAGATTTGTAGTTTGTTCCTCGAACTTGCTGCTGCCCAATTTGGGTCACAATGACCAGTATAATGGAATTGCTCTTCGCTCCCAGATCAAGCTAACCATGAACAGATTAATACACCCCCATTGACTGATCTCGATGGCGATTGATAAGCGAGTACCAACACGGCTATAGGTGGTCAACCAATAAGTAATTAATGGGAACCAAATTAATTCGAGCGTTAAATGAGGTAGATCTAAAAATCTTTGTACTTTACGTCGCCGACTTTCAGCTGTAATTAGACAGGGAAATACTCGGGAGAGACGTTCTAATCTCACTTGTTTTTCTGATTGCATCAAGGATACTTGGTTGTCATCACCAAAAACTGAGAAGGCGTCAGGTATTTTTGTAAATGAGTTTGGTAGAATCTTAGTCTGATTATTTTTTTGGATAGGCAAGCATGTAATAATTCTGCTACCAATCTTTTTTAACCACAAGTTGGCTCAATCCTTACTAACTATGGGTTTCAGGCGGGTTGTCACCCCCCAGTATTTATTGATGAATCTGGAGTTATAGCCTTTCTCAAAAAGATGAGGTACAATAACAGCAGTGTGTAAACCAGTTACAAATATTTGACGATGTAACTTGCCCGAACGCAAACTCAATGGCTTTTCCTAATTCTTGATAATTAGTAGTCTTGATAGAACGGATAATAATTTTAAGTTTTGACCACCGATTTTTAATCGGTTAAAAATCTGGTAAATAAGGTGATAAATATATTAACTTTGCCCCTTTTTTTTTGATCGCTTTTTTCACTTATTCTCCCAGGTGTATGGGACAATTATCCATCACTACACAAGCACCTTCCCAGATTTTTGGCACAACTTTTCTGATAATAAAAGCTTCAAATGTAATTGCATCAGTTCCGCCTATTAGATTAACCGATCTTAAAGTTTCATGGACTGACATTGCTCCAATTATTGAGACATTTTTACGACGTTTAGTTGGTTTTGACCCCTTGGCTCTTTTACCTTTTTGCATACCTAGCATATAACCTAACCATTGCCAAATTAACTCCCGATTCGTCAATGAATATTAAGTCTTTCAAACTAATCTTTTTAATTGTTTTCCCGAACTCACATCGCAGGATTTGAAGTCGCTCGCTGCCTTTGCCTGAAGGGAAGAGAGTTTTTTTTTACAGTAATGTCTAAGAGTTTTATCATTATTCCTATTGTTGCTCTTCTAACGGAAAATCCAATTTTCCCATAAAGTAAATAACGGAGTTCTTCAAGAGTTGCATCATCCGAAGCTTGAATCAATTCCGCCAAGATGAGTAGTTGCTCCGCATTAAGTTTACCTTTGACTCCACATCGGTCAGTTCTCGGAGTAATGTTTTTTGTTTCACGATATTGTTTAAGCAATTTTTGTACAAAGCTCCGATGCTCCAGAAAAACGCTTAGCTATTGCTTTTTGTGAAATGGGTTCAGTATGATAAGTATCAAGGATTTTTTGCCTAAAATCAATCGAATAAGCTTTCATTTTTAACACTGTATGAAGTTTGGTACAAGTAAACGTGTTGTGAGTCAAGCAGATCGTGCTGTCAAAAAAATGCTATTATGTGTGGTATCGCTTTCGCGTGGCTTTACTGAACCATGTAATTATAGTTCATTTGATCTGAGCTTCTCTGTTTGACCCTCACAAGTGAGTCTCAGTAACATGATACCTAATCTTTCTGAGAAAGGCTATAACTTGGCAAGGGTTAGGTTATATGATCGGTCTCTAAAAGGTTCAAGAACCCTGGGTTCAAAACCGAATAAACACGGCAGAAATGTCTAAATAATTGGTCCTATATCGGTAAATGAAGTCCTAACATCAGTCAATTTAATAGGTACAACCCATGCAATTACATTGGAGACTTTTATCAGCCGAAAACTTGTACCAAAATTATGGAAAGGTGTGTGTGTAGTGATGGATAATTGTACTATTAATACCGGAGAATAAGTAGAAAAAGCCATCTAAAAAAATGCGGCAAAATTAATATACTTGTCGCCCTATTTGCCGGACTTCTCCCAATTAAAAATTTAGGGTCACAACTTAAAAATATTCTCCGTTCTATCAAGACGACTAATTATCAAGAGTTAGCAAAAGCACTCTTGGTTTGCGTTTAATGAAGTTACATCAGAAAATATTGGGAATTGGTTTCCTCACTGCTGTTATTGTACCTAATCTTTATCATAAAGGCTCTATAGCAATCCTAAATGATTTTCTATATTTATAAACAATCCTAAATAATTTTCTGTGTGTAAGTATATTGACGT
>NZ_JAUBQX010000081.1:0-17231 GCF_036701505.1 Microcoleus sp. Pol11C2 | reverse complement strand
CAAATCTGTTCGTTGTCATCTTACAATTTTATTCTTGAAGCCCTATTCTATGCAGCTTCATATTAAATTGGTATTAATTATCATGACTATGCAGGACTACCACCGCACAGCAGCCGACAATACAGTTTCTAGCGTTTGGGTTTTGAGCCAATACAGAACTTGGAGTTTTTCGTGGAAAGTCACATCTTTCTCTTTCCTCAGAATATCTCTCACCTCTTCTGCTGTTTCCGGAATGTCAATCTTGACACAAGACTGACATTTTTCTTCCTGATATTTGGGTAATAAATTACAACAATGACACATACTAACTGTAACACTATTGGGGAAAATTAGTATTACATTCGCCCGGTATAAAGTGGGTAATAAACTCATCTCATCTTCAAAATCTTCTCAGCAGCAACTTCAGATACCGGCATCACCGATAACCGATTGCCTTTCCTCACCACCAAAATCTCATCAGCACTAAACTTTTGTTTCAGTTCATCCAAAGATATTAACTTAGCAAACTCCTCAACAAACTCCACTTTGACCGTTTGCCAGCGAGGCGCATCAAACTGCGATTTAGCATCATAATATTTGCTATTCATATCGAACTGGCTTGGGTCCGCAATTCCCGTTTCAACGACGCGCAGTAAGCCGACAATTCCTGGTATTTTAGTATTAGAATGGTAAAAAAATACTAAATCTCCCCGACTCATTTCTCGCATAAAATTGCGCGCTTGATAGTTGCGAACGCCATCCCAAATAGAAGTGCGGTCGTGCTTCAAATTCGCAATACTATAAACATCTGGTTCCGACTTCATCAGCCAATAATTCATACCATCAATTCGCTTGGGTTAGCCAAATATTCTTTAATATTATCTAAACACTGCTGCATAGCTTTTTGCATAAAAACCTGAACTAACAACAACCCAACGGGATATAATACCGGAGAAGTCAGCATAAAATAAAACTCCCAATCAATCTGAGTTCCATTTGCTGTAGCAGTGAAATTCCAATTTCCTCCACCCGACTCAATGAGTAGAGAAATCGGAAACTTAAACCCTCTAACCAGTCGGTAAGTTTGTCTTTCTGGCTTTTTGAAAGTAATGATTTCTTCATCAATCACCGAAGTGTCGGAATTTTCTATCCGCCGCACGCCACCTTCACGCATCTCTCCACCATCTGCCATCTCAGCTTTAATAATGGCTGGAATTGGGCCATATCCGCGAAAGACTTTGGGCAGATTTGACAGCGACGTAACAAAATCAAACACTAATTCAGGCGATGCAGCAATTTCTACTACTGCGTTGGTTTTAACTAACATTGATTCCTCCCCCCATCTGATTTGATAATGAACTGTGAGTTAAAAGTGCGAAATTTTAATTATAAAATATCCTTCCGCTTCTGCAACCACAGAGTCAACATCAAATAAACGAAAATATGCACGCACAAAATACCCCAATTTAAACCCAAATTTTCCCACGTTGGATCGTAAACAGGAGTAGGCTCAAACGGCTGAGGAAGCGTACTCCCGTCCGGTAATGTAGTAGGCGCGGGAACCATCCCATTCACATTAACTAAAGAGCCGTAAGCACCTACAGACCAGCGGCTTAACATCAGCCAAGAAAACTTGTTCGCCGCACCTTCCATCTTAAACAAAACTCCAGAAAAAATAATCTGAGGCAGCAATAATAGAGGCAAAGCGCTGTTAGCTTGAGAGCTATTTTTAACAATCGCGGAAACGACTAATCCAAGGCTTATGCAGCTCATTAAAGTTAGGAAGGTGGTAATACTTGCTCCCACAGGCCAAGAAATAAAACTCGGTTCGGGGGATTTAAAAGCAATCAGAATAACTCCAACCATTAACAGTGTTTGCAATACTGCCAAACCAGAAAGTATAAAAATTTTTGAACCTAAATAAGCAAACAATCCTAAATTAACCAAACGTTCGCGCAGATAAATAGCAGATTCTTTGACAATTTCTTGCAGAGAAGTTGCCAGTCCTACCCAAATCGCCGCGCAGGTAAATACAAACAAAACTCTGAGCGCCAAAGGTGCTGAAGTTGCCTCCGGTGCGCCAATTAATGGGTCTTTATCTCTGACGGCTAGCCGCAGCAAACTAATGCCTATCGGAGCCGTTAAAAGAGCTAAACTCAAGTTAACTAAGTCGCGGGAAACGAGTTGAAAATAGCGCTGGGCAAGCAAAACGAGTTGTTTTACAAAAGATTGAGATTTTGGTGCAGAAGGTGCAGAAGGTATTTTTGCATTAGCCTTGCCTGTGCTGAAGTGGTTGACAATATAGCGCTGATAGTAGGGAGATTTATTAAACTTTTCGGCCCAGCTTTGAACGTTGGTTTCTCCTGTTTCTAATTCGTTGTAAATGTCTGCAAAATCACTTGTTTTGACATCGAAAAAATCGAGGGCTTCCCTAGGCGGGCCGAAGTAACAAAGGCGTCCGCCGCGACCCATAAACACAATCCGATCGCACATCGTGATATTTGCCGTCGCGTGAGTCACCAGAATCACCGTCCGGCCTTGATTTGCCAACTTTCGCAGCAGTTGCATCATCTTCTTATCCAAACCAGGATCGAGTCCAGAAGTCGGTTCGTCTAAAAAGAAAAGTTTCGGATCAGCTAACAGTTCAACTCCAATGCTGACCCGCTTCCGCTGTCCGCCGCTAAGCTGTTTTACCAAAGCATTGCGACGGTGAGTCATTTCAATATCTTCTAAAGTTTTTGCGACTACCTGCTTGACATCTGTATCGGGAGGTAAGCGCAATTTAGCTGCATAACTCAAAACTTCTTGTACTGTCAAATCTGCGTGCACAATATCATCTTGAGGCACGTAACCGATTTGATTGCGGTAAATATTGAAGTTTTGGCGCAGGTTGTCGCCGTTGAGAAACACAGCGCCGTTAGTAGTTTTTTCGATGCCTAAAAGCGTCCGCATTAAAGTAGATTTGCCAGCGCCACTGCCGCCGACTAAAGCCACAAACTGCCCCGGTTCGATCGCCAAAGTGATGTTATCCAAACGCTTGGGAATCACCAGACTGTCAGCATCCAAACGAATTTGATGGCCGGAGTCTTGCATCTGCAACTCACCGCTGCGGTAAGTTAGAGTAAACGGCCCGATCCGAATTGCATCTCCCTCGGACAACTGTACAGAATTTGTCACTCGCTGACCGTTAACAAAAACCCCGTTAACGCTGTGGTCTCGCAAAATATAATTACCGCGACTGTCTTGGTCGATTGTGGCGTGGCGTCTAGAAACAAGCGGCGCATCTAATTGCAGCGAAGCGTTTGGATCGCGACCCAACAAAACCGACCGATTCTTAAGAAGAAGTGACTGCTTGCTAGGCACAGCAACCTGGTTCGCCAGCGGATTAAAATAACTCAGCAAAACTTGATTTTGAGGATCGAGACCGATTTTAATTTCTGTGCCGTTTTTCAGACAATAACCGTCATTGGGAGTGATGCGAGTGCGATCGACAAATAAGCCATTAGTGCTCGGCCGCTGCCCGTCACCGTCGTAAATCCAGTAATTATCCCCTATTTGGCGCAAAATAGCGTGAACGCCGGAAACTGCGCGCCAGGGTTCGGGAATGACTAAATCAGCACGAGTGCGATCGCGCCCCAATACGTGCTGCTGCTGTTTTAACTCTAACTGTAAAATCTCCCCTTGATTGCTTAATACTATATAAGGTCGATCGCTTAAAGCAGTCAGTTGTCCTATATTGCAGGTCATACTTCAATCGCGGTTTTTGCACTCACTTTTGTCAGCATATCAAAAGTAGGACAACAATACTTATATTAAGCAAGTCTACTTAGTAACAACCGACAAACTGCGAAGCCGATTAATTGCCGCCGCCAATTCAAACCGTCGAAACATGGCAAAATCCCCTTCAGGAAAAGGCGATAAAATATCCATCCCTTGGGCGTCAATATCTGCCATCACCAAATCTATGATTTCCGACAAAGTGCGTTTTCCATCCATGTATTGCTGCTTAGCATAAACCATTGCCGCAGCGATCGCCCTTAACTGTCCGCTGTCCACAATTTGCTCAACAGCACCCAAATCAATCTCCTCACTTCCGAAAGCCAATTCATCAACATCCCGCACCTTCACCCGCACATCTCGCCGTCCCCGACTCGGATCTAAACTAGCAGGAATCGGCACTCTTTGAGTAATCTTACCAAAATTTTCTCCCCCTTCAGAAGCGCGGCTAATCGAGTATTTTTTAGCAATCTCTTTAGCTTTTTCCGTCACATTATATGCTTGAAAATTATCCAGTGCAATCACCGTACCTGCTACATCAAAATAATCCCCACTTCCCCCCATGACTAAAATAGTCGATACGCCGCAATCTGCGTACAACTGTTTAACTTTATCAATAAACGGCGTAATCGGTTCCTTATCCTTAGCGATGAGTTCTTGCATTCGGCGATCGCGAATCATAAAATTAGTGGCCGCCGTATCCTCATCAACCAATAAAACAGGCACTAAATCCTCTTCTGAAGAAGCGACTAATTCCAAAGCTTCAATAATATTAGCAGCTTGCGACGTGCTACCGCTCGCATTCTCAGTATAAAATTGTGCAGTATCTCTACCTTGTGGCAAGTGGTTAATAAAAGGCGAAATATCAACTCCCGCAACACTTCTGCCATCTTCCGCTCTAATTTTAACCGCCGCCGGATTAGTCACCACAAATTCCCTACCATCTCCCGGAATTCGGTTGTAAACTCCCAACTCGATCGCCCTGAGTAAAGTTGATTTGCCATGATAGCCGCCGCCAACAATCAAAGTAATGCCAGCGGGAATACTCATACCGGAAATCAAACCGCGATTCGGACAGTTAAAGTCAACTTTTAACGAGGGCGGCGACTGAAAAGCCACAGCATTATTTAACAAAGGACTGTTATCAACACCGCTGCGGCGGGGCAAAATAGAACCGTTAGCCACAAACGCAACTAATCCTTTTTCAGCTAACTGCTGCCGCAGCCAGTCAGCATCTTCTACAGTTTCAACGTGACGGCGACATTCAGCAGCATTTAAGTTAACATATTTCAGAGATTTACTGACAATTTGCGGAATATCCTCGCACAGCATTTCAGCAGCTTGTCGCCCTAAGATGCTGCGTCCTCCCGCTGGAAGTCCGACGGCAAATCGCAGTTCAACTCCTCCTAAAGCTTCGATATCGGATGTATTGGAGGAAATGATAAATGCCGAAGTTCGCTCTAAAACTTCTTGTCCGAAGCGAGTCACTGCAATCATACCGCTTTTGCCAGTACCGCGTTTGCTGCTGATGCTGTGTGCTGCTTGGTCAAACTGGCGAGTTAGGTAATCTCGCAAGGCTATTTCTCGACTGCGAGAATTGAAAAGTTCGCCAGGAATTTGAGCAATTTTTGGCGGAACTCTAACTCTAAATTTACTGGGAGAAGCAAACGGATCTCCCTGCACGTAATCAATAATTAATGTAAATTCAGAAAAGTCGTAGTTACCTTGAATGTCTTTGTAGGCTTTGTAGCCTCGATTGTCTAGTTGCAGTAACTGCCGTTGCAGGCTTTCTTTGTTAGTCATTTGTTATTAGTGATTAGTTATTAGTAATTTAGGTGGTTCCTACGTTCTGCCTAGGAACAGATTGTCAGAGGCTTTGCCTCGCTTGCTTGGCTTGGGAAAATCGGAGGCATAGCCTCCGGATCTGCCTTACCAGGCAGATCCTGGTAACGACTAGATTACCAATTACCAATTACTAATTACCTAATTCCAATAATTTAGCCACGGCATTGACAACAATTTGAGCAGAACCGGCGAAAAAAGGTCGATCGATAGTTGCTAATGTATCGCTAGATTGGTGATAGTGGGGCGATCGCAAATTTGCAGTATCCGTCACCAACACAGCACCAATTCCTTTATACCAGAAAGGCGCGTGGTCGCTGCGTAAAACATCGGGAGTCAGCAACCCTTTCAGGGGAACCGGAAGCGCCACCACCGGCGGCAAACCTGCTTTTCCAGACTCCGCAAAACTTTTCAATAGCAGCGGATGTTCCGCATCCCCAATCACAGCGATAAACTCGCCTTTATCGGGAGAAGTTACCCCCGATGCTTCTAGAAAAGGTTGCGCTGTCAATCCTTCGGGATATTGCTGGCATCCGGGCGTGCGGCAGGCATAACCTACCATATCCAGGACGATCGCTCCCTGCAAATTTTTTAACCGCGCGTCGCTACCTGTGAATGCTAAACTGCCTAAAAGTCCGAGTTCTTCCAGGTCGAAAAATGCTACTTGCAGCGTCCGAGGTGTGGCACGAGAACCCAGCAATCTTGCTAGTTCTAAAACTACTGCAACTCCCGTCGCATTGTCATCAGCGCCTGGGGAGTTTGGAACAGTATCGTAGTGTGCTGCCACTAAAATTGCACCCGCGTTTGAGTCAGTACCTTTTCTCTCAGCGAAGACGTTGACTCCTCGATCGAACCGCTGCAACTCGGGGGAAAATCCTAATGTTTGCAGTTGTTTGGAAATGTAGTCTCTAGTAAAAGAGCGAGATCGTTCTCCCTCGCGTTCTCCTGCTAAACTATCCACGTGTTTCCACAAGCGGGATTGGTCAATTTGGGGTTCAAAAACGGCATTTTTTTCAATAGAAAGCTGTGAGGGAGAGGGGTTTTGGGAAATGTGGATATTGGGATCGAGCGAAACTGCGGGTACACTCGACAACCGCTGCCACGAGTCAGAACGCCAACCCACAGCCGCCACCGCAACCATAATAAATAGCGCTATCCAAATCAATTGTTTCATCAGTAAGTCTATGTGAGATTTTAGACAGGGCTTACGCACTCCTCGCTCTCATCAACCGGGTTTTTTAGCGGAAGCGAAAGCTGCAACAAAGTCTTTTGGTAAAACCCGGTTGATGCGTCCAGAACTTTTATATTTTAGATTTTAGATTGACACCAGAGTTAAAAATAAACCTGTTTCAAAAAATGAAACTCAAAAATCTTAAAATTAACTGCGCCAGAGGCAGTTTTGTATTTTTTCTCTAAAAAAACAGGTAAAAGCCTTGGGATGTTGCCGTCGAATCTGTCTTGCTTATTGGATCGTTCGACGGCGACATTCAAATCACTAATTTACCTTTAAAATTCACAAGCCAAAACTACTTTTTTTCCCACTCAATCTCCTTATTCTCCAAAATCAACCCGCTGCTGCTAGGAAAAGCATAAGGAATAGTTTTTGCCGAAAATTCTACTATTTGAGTTGGTTGTTGAAACCACTCCGAATAACTCGGATTGAGTTGGTCGTACAGTGCTTTTAAAGCTTGAATCTCTGCCTCTAGCTGCGCTGCTGCTTGATTGATTCTACGAGCTTGTGCTTGCAAGCGTTTTTCCCCGGTTTGAACGTGGTTTTCTACTTCTTGCCAGTGCTGTCCGGCCAGCAATTTGTCTAGTTCGCCTTGTTTGTAATTGAGTAAAGCCTCTTTTGGCTGCAGTTGCTTTTCAATATTTTTAGTCTCTCTGTCAATTTCCTGGATTTGCTGCAACCACTGCTCCCCAAAAGCAGCAGTTTGCTGGTGGAACTCAGCAATGGCTTGAGGAGTATTATTTTTGGGAAAACTGACTGCCACTCGGCACTCAGAGCGCTGTACGCCAAGTTTTTCCAGCGAGTCTTGCAGGGCGGTAACTTCTGCTTGCAGCGCGCGGACTTCTTTTTCGAGTTGTGGGATGGTCTGACTCATGGGTTCAATTAGTGGACCTCTGCATCGATTTTAAGCTAATTGTTTATTTTTCTAACGAATCCCGGTCGCCTTTTTGCGGGAATTATCTAATTTTAGCGCGCTCCCACGCGGTGTCTAGGCAGAATGGCGGATAATTTGTGGCACAATGGCTGATGACACATTTTAAATTAAGATTAAAATTGTAATTAGTTATAAAGCTAAGTTATTAGCTTGGAAAAAATTTATTTACAAATCCACATAAATTAATAGTGGCTGGGTTTGCCCATGATAGAAAAAGTTCGGCTAATTTTTTTTAGATTTATGGCGGCTAAAAAGATTTATTTGAAAGTAGGAAGTAGAGCCCATGAAAAAATTTTTTCAAGTGATGTTGGGATATTTTGCGGTTGCTATTTTTGGTCTAGAATGTGGCCTAAATCCAAAAATATTACGGACAAGTCTAGGAGATGAACCTGCCACTCGCCCTGTAGAAGGGATTTTGGTTCGGTCTCAGAAACATAGCTATTTGCCCTCGGCAGCTCGCCCCCTTACTTCTACAAGCACCGCATTATTTTTGGATAAATTATCCCAAATTGAGCCAGTAAAGTTACCGATTTCTAATTATATAGAATCTCAGGAAATCCCTAGAAGAGAAGCTACTCTGAGGTGGAACATAATCGGTTATTATCTAGTTGTTATTTGTGTAGTAATCTCATTATTGCTCAGGGGTAAAACAGTAAATAGCTTATCCAAGACGATGAGGTTAATCAAGCCGAAGTCTGAAACAGAGAATGACAAGGTACCAAAAGGAGAAAAAGTGTTGTATCCACCAAAAAAAGAACAGGATATCTGGCATACTATTGCCCAAATGACCCAAGACTTGCAGCAAACTGCCGAATATGCTCTCGATATTTGCGAGGAAATGAACGTCTCGATAATTGCCACCACCCCGGGCGGTCATATTCTGTCGTTAAACCAAGCTACCTGTCAACTTTTGGGATACTCTAAAAAAGAGTTGTTAGGCACACCAATAGCCAGACTGTTTAAGAAAACTGAATCACCAGCCCCGGAATTAGAGTTAGCAAGTTTAACAGCCGAAGGTTTTGTCCGCAACGTCGAAAAAGTCTACCTTTCTAAACATCGAAAAAAAATCATTGTACTACTTTCTATTTCAATTATTCGCGACGGTCAAGGCAAGGTCAGCGGCAAGTTATATATAGCACAAGATATTACCGATAGAAAGCGGGTTGAAAGAAATTTGCGGCGCAGTGAAAAAAAGTTTCGCCAACTGATAGAAACTGTTAATGCTGTTGCATTTATCTATCACCGCAGACAGTTCCGCTATGTCAATGCTCAGACAGAAGCTCTGACAGGATATACTCGCGAAGAATTACTAGCCTTGGATTTATACGACTTAATTCATCTAGATTTTATAGAAATAGTTAAAAAATGGGGTAAATCCAGCCATGCGCGCTCAACAGCAGGCTCTAAATATGAATTAGTAATAGTCACGAAAACTGGAGAAATGCGCTGGATTGAAGCAACTGTAGATATTATAAAATTTGAAAAAAAAGCCTCAATATTAATCACAGCATTTGACATCAGCGATCGCAAATTAGCAGAGTTAGAACTAGAAACATCTCTTTCGTTGCTTCAAGCAACCATTGAATCTACGGCTGACGGTATTCTGGCGGTTGACAGTGAAGGAAAAGTTGTCAGCTTTAACCGCAAATTTGCCGAAATGTGGCAGTTGCCGGATTTACTGCTTGATTCGAGAGATAACAACCAAATTTTGGGGTTTGGAATCAACCAGTTAAAATACCCGGAAATATTTCTCAACCGTGCTAAAGAATTGTCCGATCGCCCTGCAGCAGAAAGTTACGATCTCATCGAGTTGACAGATGGCAGAATCTTCGAGCGCTACTCATTGCCCCAGCGCACTGGAGGCACAATTACTGGTCGAGTATTCAGCTTTCGGGATGTAACGGAACGGGTGCAATCCGAAGAAAAACTACGCAAAAGCGAAGAACGCTTTCACCTGCTGACGCGGGCGACAAATGATGCCGTATGGGATTTTGATTTGTTAAAAAATGAGTATTGGTTGAGCGCAGAGTTTGAAAACGTTTTTGGATACAAACTCAACGAAACTCAGACGATAGAATTAGAATCCTGGTGGTTAAATATTCATCCCGAAGAACGGGAAAGAGTGATGTTAAGCTTCAACCAAACAATGAACTCAGATGCTCAATGTTGGTCGGAAGAATACAGCTTTCACCGTGCAGACGGGGGATATGTTTTTGTGCTAGATCGCGGCTATATCATCCGCAATGAAAGTGGCAAAGCAGTCAGGGCGATCGGCACGATGATGGATATCACTCAGCGCAAGCAAGCTGAAGAAATTATTCGCTATCAAGCTGTTTATGACCAACTCACCGGTTTACCGAACCGGATACTTTTTAACGAGCGGCTGCTGGCTTCCTTAAAACAAGCTAAACAAACAAAAAAAATGCTTGCTGTGATGTTTTTAGACTTGGACAGGTTCAAAAAGATTAATGATACATTAGGTCACGCTGCGGGCGATCGCCTGTTAGAAGGTTTTGCCGGACGTATCAGCGACACTTTGCGATCGACTGACACTGTTGCCCGCTGGGGAGGCGACGAATTTACCATACTGCTTCCCGATATCAATTGCTTAGAAGATGCCGTTAAAACAGCTCAAAGAATACTCAACAATTTAAAGCCAGCATTT
Source organism: Microcoleus sp. Pol11C2 (assembly GCF_036701505.1). Classification (NCBI taxonomy): domain Bacteria; kingdom Bacillati; phylum Cyanobacteriota; class Cyanophyceae; order Oscillatoriales; family Microcoleaceae; genus Microcoleus; species Microcoleus sp. Pol11C2. The sequence goes on along the minus strand of NZ_JAUBQX010000081.1, from coordinate 6,803 downwards.
AAACTAGAAGGACAACCGTTCCATGTTAGCAGCAGCATCGGCATTGCCCTTTACCCCGATGATGGTGAAGAGGCCGAAACTTTAGTCAAAAATGCCGATGCTGCCTTGTACTACGCTAAAGAAATGGGAAGAAATAACTATCAGTTATATACTTCAACACTTAATCCCCAAGGCAGCCATTTACTAACTATAGAACACAGGCTACACGAGGCTTTAGAACAAGGAGAATTTGAGGTTTTCTACCAGCCAAAAGTCAACATTACTACTTGGCAAATTCAGGGCATGGAAGCCCTGCTACGCTGGCAACATCCACAATTAGGTTTAGTTACTCCCGCTACATTTATTCCGATCGCCGAAGAGAACGGACTCATTGTAACTATTGGGGAATGGGTGCTGCAAACAGCCTGCACTCAAAATAAAGCTTGGCAGGATGCTTTGCAGCCAGATTTGCGGGTAGCAGTCAACGTTTCGGCTCGGCAGTTCCAGCAATTTAATTTATTAGAAATGGTAGCGAAATGCTTGGAAAAAAGCGGTTTGGCACCCAAGTATTTAGAGTTAGAAATTACCGAGACTACAGCCATGCAAGATGTGGATTATACCACAAAAGTTCTCAGGGAGTTGCAGAATATGGGAGTGCAAATTGCGCTGGACGATTTCGGCACGGGTTATTGTTCTCTAAATTATCTCAAAAAGTTTCCATTGAATATCTTAAAAATAGATAAATCCTTTGTCAGCGGATTGACGACTGATCCGTGCGAACGGGCGATCGCTAAGGCTGTAGCTACCCTGGGGCGAGATTTGAACTTGAGCGTGGTAGCCGAAGGAGTAGAAACTAAAGAGCAGTTGGAGTGTTTGCGATCGCTCCACTGTCAAGAAATTCAGGGTCATTATTTCAGCCCTGCACTATCAGCCAATGATGCTAGTAAGCTATTGGTAAATTCTCAGTTGCAACAAGTGAAAATTGCTTAATTGGGTCGCGAGTTACGACTGCGTTACGACTGCGTGCAATTTCTGCGAACGTTACACCTAAAAAGTCGTGCGACCACCGCCGAAACCCGCATACGTCCCGCCGCTGCAGCCGTCGCATGAGCAGCCACTGTAGGAAAACTCGTTGCCACACTCAATACAGATCCCCGTCCCGTCGTGATGGTCTGGTGGCAAGGCCTTCTTGCGACAGTTATCGCAGCCGAAAACGCCTAGTTCGCTCACATCGAACGACCTGCGCTTCCGTTTCGTCTGCTTGATGGCATCGTGCATGAACTGGTTAAAACTTAAAATAGTGTGCAGAATAACGGACTTGCGGCTAAAGACAGAGGAAAATATCGCTACCCCAACATAAAGGCTTTGTCTATGCAGCCAATTCGCACATTTAACGTTTCCCCGTCGCTACCGACAATTCTCGAACCCCTACGCAAGCTTGCTTACAACTTGCACTGGGACTGGAACGTCGATACCAAAGACCTCTTCCGCCGCCTCGATCGAGACCTGTGGGACTCTAGCAACCAAAACCCGGTGCTGATGCTCGGAACCATATCTCAAGAGCGACTGCAAGAAATGGCAGAAGACGAAGGCTTCATTGCCCAAATGAACCGAGCAGCCCAGCAGTTAGACGATTATCTCAAAAATCGCGCCTGGTACCGCAAACAGCGCGGCACTGAGCAGCAGGAATGCTACGCTTACTTTTCGATGGAATTCGGCTTAGTTAAAGCCCTACCCATTTATTCAGGGGGTTTGGGCGTGCTTGCAGGCGACCACCTCAAATCAGCTAGCGATTTGGGCTTGCCCTTAGTCGGTGTCGGCTTGCTATACCAAGAAGGTTATTTTTCGCAGTATCTCAACGCCGACGGCTGGCAGCAAGAACGCTATCCGCTCAACGATTTCTACAATATGCCGCTGCACCCAGAACGCAATCCCGACGGTTCGGAATTGCGGATTGAGGTGGACTATCCCGGCCGCAAGGTGTATGCCCGGATTTGGCGGGTACAAGTGGGAACGGTTCCTTTGTACCTAATGGATACAAATATTGAACCTAACAGCCGCTACGACCAAGATATTACCGACCAACTGTACGGCGGTGATAAAACTCTGCGGATGCACCAAGAAATCATGCTGGGCATCGGCGGCGTGAAAATGCTCAAGGCATTGGGGCTGACAGTTACGGCTTATCACATGAATGAAGGCCACGCGGCTTTCATGGCTTTGGAACGCATTCGGATGCTGATGGAGGAATATCACCTGAGTTTCGTAGAAGCGGAACAGGTGGTGGTTTCGAGCAGTATGTTTACGACTCACACGCCGGTACCTGCTGGGTTTGACTTGTTCGAGCCGGATATGGTGATGCACTATCTGAGTCAGTATCCCAAGATGTTTGGCTTGTCGCAAGATGAGTTTTTAGGATTGGGCAGGGAGAATACTGCGGATTTGTCCGCACCTCTGAATATGGCAATTTTGGCAATTAAAATGTCGAGTTTTGTCAACGGGGTGGCGGCTTTGCACGGTGTGGTGTCGCGCCCGATGTTTCAGGGTTTGTGGCCGGGTTTGCCGCAGGAAGAAGTACCGATTACTTCGATTACGAACGGGGTACACGCTCGCAGTTGTGTGGCGAAGTCTACTCAAGAGTTGTACGATCGCTACCTCGGCCCCGATTGGGAAATGACTCGCAGGGACGATCGTCTCTGGGACAGAATGTCGTCGATTCCTGATGAGGAACTATGGCGCAATCACGAACGCTGTCGATCGGAGTTGGTGGTGTTCGCGCGGGAGTGGCTGCAAAAGACTTTGCGCGAGCGCGGTGCGGCCCAAACGGAAATCGAACACGCGCGGGAGGCTCTCAATCCGAAGGTGCTGACGATCGGGTTTGCTCGCCGCTTTGCTACTTACAAGCGGGCGACGCTGTTTTTGCGCGATGTCGATCGAATCATGCGGATCATGCGGGATCAAAATCGCCCGGTGCAGTTTGTGATTGCTGGGAAGGCTCACCCGATGGATATTCCGGGTAAGGAATTGATTCGGGATATCGTTCACTTCATCCGCGAGCACGAGACGATGAGTTCGATGGTGTTTTTACCGAACTACGACATTAACGTCGCTCGGATGATGGTGTCGGGCTGCGATGTGTGGCTGAATACGCCACGCCGCCCGCGTGAGGCTTCCGGTACTTCGGGGATGAAAGCTTCGATGAACGGTTTGCCTAATCTGAGCATTCTTGACGGATGGTGGGATGAGGCGGATTATGTTCGTACCGGTTGGCCGATCGGACATGGGGAGTTTTACGAAGATACTAAGTATCAGGATGAGGTCGAGGCGAATGCTTTGTACGACTTGATGGAAAAGGAAGTTGTACCCCTATTTTACAACCGGGATGCTGATGGAATTCCGCGCGGTTGGACGGAGAAAATGAAGGATTCGATTCGCTTGAACTGTCCTTTCTTCAATACTGCTCGGATGGTGAAGGATTACGCGCGGCGGGCATATTTCCCGGTGAGCGATCGCTACCACACCATGACTTCGGATAATTGCGCTCCCGCCAAGGAGTTATCTCACTGGAAGAAGCACGTTCTCGCCAAGTGGAAGGATATTAAGATTGAGGCTGTTGATATTTCCCAGGATAAGGAAGTTAAGGTCAATCAGTCGATCTCTGTTAAATCTCGGATTAATCTGATGGGATTGACGCCTGCGGACGTGCAAGTTGAACTTTATCAAGGCTCGGTTGATGCTAACGGCGATATCATTGGTGGCGTGCCGGTGGTGATGGAGTATTTGGGAGAAGATGCTAACAATGCTAGCCTTTATACGGCTGACATTACTTATACTTCTAGTGGTTTGCAAGGTTTGTCGTTGCGGGTTTTGCCGAAGCACGATAATCTCAGCAGTCCTTATGAAGCTGGCGTGATTCTCTGGGCACATTAAAGGAAGGAAGAAGGAAGAAGGAAGAGGGAAGAAGGACACGACACGGATTCGGACACGGATACACGGATGAATTTAACTGTGTTTCCCAATTCTCCCCCTCTCCCCCTCTCCCTCTCGCTGTCTCCCCCTCTCTCTGGCACTCTTTATGGAAGTTGGGGTTTTAGGCAGGTTCGAGGATTGATAAATATCTACAATAGACTGGCAGAGTTTCATCAATTCTAGTTGACATTCTGCCAGTTTTCCGTTTTTGTGGCCTTGCGGAATACAGGTATCAATTCCCGATTTCGGAGTTTTTATAAGCCAAGTCGGGTGAGTTTTGTAAATTCCGATAAAAGTTGATTCATACCGTGACTCAGCCAAGCCCAGAATCTATATCCATCAATATGAAAGCCGCCAAACAAAAAAGTGGTGCCACAATAGCCAAACTTTTTCATACTACTATAGCAATCCTAAATCATTTGTGAATTTCTTACTCCCTCCCCTTGATAAGGGGAGGGTTGGGGTGGGGTAAAAAGTTTACGACTCCTGGAAGGATTGCTATATTGCATAAAATTGAAGGAAGCCTTGAGACACCTCTAGTTGAGGTTATTTACCTACACCCGCTGGCTGCTGACGGTTTCGCACTTCCAGAAAAATCAACAAAGCATTAACATCAGCCGGATTTACCCCACCAATTCGGGCAGCTTGGCCAATCGTCAGCGGTTTCACCTTAGCCAACTTTTCCCGCGATTCTTTGGAGAGAGTTGTAATTGCCATGTAATCTAAATCTGCGGGCAATTGTCGGCGTTCGTGTTTGGCAATGTCATCGATTTGATTTTGCTGTCTTTGCAGGTAGCCGGAATATTTGATGTCAATTTCTGCACCATCTTTCTCAGCCAACTTCAGAGTAGAATTGCCTAAATTGTAGCGTTCCAAGTCCACATAATGAAAACCAGGACGACGCAACAAATCAGCAAGAGTAATTGAACCTTTAATTGCTTGTTGAGTGTCTGCAAAAATTGCCTTGCCTACTTCCTCGTGCTCTTTCACGCGCGTCGAGTACAAGCGTTCCTTCTCTGCCACAATATTAGCTTGTTTGCGATCGAATAACTCCCAGCGGCGATCGTCAATCAAACCAATTTCCCGTCCCAGCGGCGTCAAGCGTTGGTCAGCATTGTCCGATCGCAATAATAGCCGATATTCCGATCGCGAAGTCAACATCCGGTAAGGTTCCCGCAAATCCTTCGTACACAAATCATCGATCAAAGTGCCGATATAACTTTGCTCGCGAGGAAACACAATCATCTCCTGATTTTTCGCAAACCTGGCTGCATTAATCCCCGCCACAATCCCCTGTGCCGCCGCCTCCTCATATCCAGTTGTACCGTTCACCTGACCCGCGCAAAACAGCCCTTCGATCTTCTTAGTCATCAGCGTTGGAAAGCACTGAGTAGCAGGCAAATAATCGTATTCCACAGCATAAGCAGGGCGCATCATCTCGCACTTTTCCAAACCCGGAAGAGTCCGCAGCATTTGCAATTGCAAATTTTCTGGTAAACCAGTAGAAAATCCTTGGATATAAAGTTCAGGAATATCTCTACCTTCGGGTTCAATAAAAATCTGGTGACTTTCCTTATCCGCAAACCGCACAATCTTATCTTCAATACTCGGACAATAGCGCGGCCCCTTCGCATCCACCCAGCCACCGTAGACTGGAGAAAGGTGCAAATTGTCTCTAATTAACTGATGAGTAGCTGGCGTAGTTCGAGTCAAATAACAAGGCATTTGTTCCCGTTCGACCCAAACTTCTGGATCGAAACTAAACCAGCGAACCTCTGCATCTCCCGGCTGCGGTTCCAGGCTGGTATAATCCAGAGTACGCTTGTCAACTCTTGCCGGAGTTCCTGTTTTTAACCTGCCTGTTTCAAAGCCCAAACGATTGAGAGTTTCCGTCAAGCCAACGGCGGCAAATTCTCCCGCACGTCCGGCGGGCATCGACTTATTTCCCACCCAAATCGTGCCACCTAAAAAAGTGCCTGTAGTCAGAATTACTGCTTTGCATTCAAAAGCGACGCCGAAGTATGTTTCAACTCCGATTACTTCTTCGTTTTTGCCCAAAACTAAGTCTGTTACCATCGCTTCCCGGATGGTTAAATTCTCTTGATTTTCGACAATATTATTCATTACAGCGGCGTATTCCCGCTTGTCAGTTTGTGCTCGCAGGGCCCACACTGCGGGGCCTCTCGAAGCGTTGAGGACGCGCTTTTGTAAGTAGGTGCGATCGGCCATTTTGCCAATTTCCCCGCCTAACGCATCCGCTTCGTTAGTGAGTTGAGTTTTAGCCGGGCCGCCGACAGCGGGATTGCAGGGTTGCCACGCAATTTTGTCGAGGTTGAGGGTGAGGAGAAGAGTTCGGCAGCCGAGGCGAGAAGTGGCGAGGGCGGCTTCGCAGCCGGAGTGTCCCCCACCTACTACGATGATGTCGAAACTGTCTTGGAATTGTACTGGAGTTTGTGCGGTCATTCGATTTTAGATTTTAGATTTTAGATTTTAGATTGAATAGGTGACTCCACGGATTAATCTGGGGGCTTGTATCCTGGATGTTTGCGATCAATATAAGCGCAGGTGAGAGATGGGGTTTTAGTCTTGTCTTTATTCTAGTATAACTTACAGGCTAAAAAACACTTATAATGTAACGCTTATGTCAAAAAGTTACCATCAGGCAAGATGACGATTTTATTTTATGTTGATGAAGGTGGCACTGGCTGGAAAGATATGGAGACAAATTTCTTTTTTTTAGCTAGCTTTGCTATCCATGTCGAACACTGGTCACAAATGGATATAGCAATCCTAAATCATTATCATGAGTACGGTACAATTATATGCAATACTTGATTATGACAAAAAAAATGAAT
>NZ_JAUBQX010000080.1:0-17237 GCF_036701505.1 Microcoleus sp. Pol11C2 | reverse complement strand
CAAATCTGTTCGTTGTCATCTTACAATTTTATTCTTGAAGCCCTATTCTATGCAGCTTCATATTAAATTGGTATCACAGCACCTACTAACAAAGCAGTCGGCATCCTCAGAAAAATGGCAGCGTCTCAAGGCATTTTCGGAGTTGATTTTCTGACGATACACCAACTTTTAGGGTTAGGCATGGTCAGAAAAGAACAAGAAAAAGCTTTGTCACAGACAAGTTCCAGCAGCCTTCACCTCTACGATATCATCTTCCTCGACGAATGTTCGATGGTTGGAAGCGAATTGTGGAAATGGATAGAACGCAATTTTGAACGCACATTCTTCAATCACCGCAAGTTAATTTTAATGGGGGACCCCGCTCAACTCAATCCTGTAGGAGAAAAAAAGTCGCCTGCTTTTAGCATTACCAATAAAGCTGTACTGACCCAAGTTGTCAGGCAAGCAGGGGAAAGCCCTGTGCTCGATTTCATAACAGAATGCCGCTCTTTTGTCAATAACAAAGCAGACATATATTTGCCGCATTCCAAATACAAAAAAGGAGACAAGTCAAACGGTGCATTCAAAGTCAAATCAGAAACGCTGCTGCAATATGCCGTCAAAACGATTGATCGAGAATTTAGTCAAAATCCCGATCGTTTCAGAATTCTGTGCTGGACTAACAAACGAGTCAACTACTACAATCAGCTTATCCGAGAACAAGTCTACGGTCAAGCTGCATCCAGATTTGTACCGGGAGAAAGGCTAATTACCAAAAAACCCGTCATGGCACCTGACGGCAAAACCGTAATTTTGCCGACTTCAACGGAATTTACCGTCAAGGAAGTTGAGATTAACCAGCACTCCGGCTATCGAGTTTGGCTGCTAAAAATTGTGACTGATGACGGTTTATTTCGGCAAATCTTTGTCCTGCACGAGTCCGAAAATAAGCGCTACCAGGCTGAACTTAAAGAAAAGCTCAAGAGTGCTAAACGCAATGGATTTCTTTGGAGGAAATATTACTGGTTCAAAGATGACTTGTTTGCTGAAATTGACAATTGCTTTGCTCTGACTATTCACAATTCGCAAGGCAGCACTTTTGATGAAGTTGGCATTGACGGAAGCGACCTTTTCAGCAGATTGTTAATCGGCAAAGATTTGAGCAGTTAACAGAAACTTAAAGAGTACCATCGACTTTATTATGTCGGTGCAAGTCGCTGCCGATATCGGATATTATTTGTTGCCCCCAATGACTCGTACTCAAACAATAAACTTTTAAACCAAGAGGTAAAGTTCTCAACCAAGAGGTAAAGTCCTCAACTAACAGGCACATACGTTTCTAGAAAACAGGCAGTAACACTCAACTTTCAAAAACCTTCTCCATCGGGACTTATGCTGCATGAATCAATCTTTACACTATCTGTAGTAGTAACGTGTGCCATCAGCACCCTACAAGTACAGGACTTACGTAACTGGCACAATTAGTAAGGTACGTTACTATCCCCAACCCTCGATAATCGCCTTATAACGAAAGTCTGACGCATCCTACAAATCGATTGGAGTCTGCCAGTTGCGTAAGTTTTAATATCAAATAAAACATGGGCTGCTGTTTAAAGACTCAAGAAAAATTTACTCAAAACAGGAAACTGTCTATCGACCGCTACTAATTTTTATCTGTTAACAGATTTAAGTTTCCCTAATGCAATGTTTTCTATAACTGTAAACGCAGAGCGACCATTTTTTGGCTAAATCTATCCCTCGTTACGAGCGGAAAAATTTACCCACGGCTGATGAGGTTTATCTCTGAGAAACTCACCTTGCCAAGCATACTGAGGCTGTTCTTCTAAAAATTGTTTAGCATTGAATGTTGAGCCGTCCGGATGTCCGTAGCGACCTAAGAAACTCATTTGTTTAGCCATCGTACTATCCGTTACTTTACCATCATTAGCTCCATAAGGATAGTAAGGCCCGAATTCTAGAGGATTAAAGGCAGCAGGATCGCGATCGAACCTAGCACAGATGGTGCGGTTTGATGAATTGTGTTCTTTGAGGTAAACATCGTAATCATCGGAAATCATTGCCATTGCAGATTCAATGTTAATTTTCCCGCAATACTCAGCCAGAAGTTGCTCCCAACGCACCCGACGCCCACCACTTTGGAGTAGGTTGGAATACCCTACGTTATCGCATTCTTGATTGCGAATTCTCGGATCTTCAACGACATTACATCCCCAGAAGTATCCTTCTTGCTTGCGGGTTATACCGACATATTTTAATCCCAATTCCAGCCGCGCAATCTCTCCTGTGCGGATATCTCCAATTAACCAGCTATTGGCATACCCCCCATTATTATTAACCTGCATTATCTCCATCCATTCATCAAGACTTTGGGCATATTGCATGGCTTTTCTGACTCGATAAAATTCAGGAGCTTTCTTTTCCTCATATCCAGAAAATCCAGCAATGCTGGTTTCGGCACCAATAATTCCAATACCTGTTAAAAAGAAGTCAGTACCGCTGTGCAAAAAACCGGGCGCACTCTGCATTAAAATGCTATTTCCCCGATCTGGATGAATATCCATGACGATATTCGCGGAGTTACTGTTGATGTATGTATCCCAAGTATTGTGAGCTAGAACAATTCCACCGTCTGCGGTTGTTTTGTCACCCGTAGCGATGAAGGAATTGCAGTGATGACCTCGCAGGAATTCTCCGGGTTGTGTATTTTTATGTTGGGGCCACCAATTACCCAACAGTTCTATATTAGCGTTCCAAGCTAAAATCTCTGGATAGGAAATTTCTACACCCGCCTTCAAAGCTCCAGCTACAATTCCCTCAAGCTCAGTTTTAAATTCCCCACCTAACTCGTCCTTGTTTAACCAATGATCGTATAGATCCATTGCTGCTTTCCCCAAGGACTCAAATGTATCTCCTGTATCCCAGTTACTGGTAAATTTAATCGTTTTTAAGGCTTCCTCTAGCTCTTTGGCAAGTAAATAGCCGTGCTGAAACCCTCGTTCAAATGGAGCACCTTCAATATGTAAAAATATCCAACCTGCTCTTTCAAAGCGATAGGCTTTTGATAAGTAGTTTTGTTCGGTTTGATTGAGATGAGCACGAGTGAAAGTCATTGTTTTTCCTTTTAATAATAGATAGGTTACGGGCAAAGCGGGACGAGAATATGTTGAGACCAAAACCATTGCAGCAATTGCCAACAAATCGGCAAAGTTTGCTGTTTTGACCATTTTTGCATCAATTCCAAGACAGTTTGTCCGGCAACCAATTCTTCGAGCAAGCTGGCGATCACAACGTTTCCCAAATAAGCTACAGGTCGATCTAATCCCGGATGGTGCAAGGCTTTAACTTTCTCAATTAAATTCCCTTGGATGACAGGTGCAAGCATCAGTTTTGCCGCGGGCGACAACTGGATGCGAGTGTTGAGGTTAAAGAGAGAAGTATTTAATTGCCATTCAGTTAGGTTTTGGATCGGGGGCTTATGGGCGCGACTTTGCCAAAAAGAAGTAGCAGGATAAATATCTTGTTCGGCATAAAATTGGGCCGCTGTTTTTTGATTGCCAACGACGGTTTCTCTCTGTCTGTCGCGATAAAAAGCAATCGCGGCATCGGTGCTATCTGGCTGGGTTAAAATTGTGTGTACTGCAATGCTGCCAGTAAACGCAGACATCATTGCCACTTGTACGCCTTGGGAAGACAACGGATCGATAGAAAGTGCCGCTTCACCAACTCGGATAAAATCTAGCCCTATCGGATTTGTGGTAAAATAAGACGAGGCATCGCAAATCTGCACCGGAGTTTCTAACTTGCCCTGCAAACAGTCTGGGAATAAAGTAGTTTTTGCTAGTATATCTTCATAGAATTTTTGCCGATCGCCTCCTATTTGGGCATACCGCTGCTTATCCAGAAAAACCGCTGCATTGAAAGTACCATTTGGTAAATATGCGCCCCAGAACCATTCATTTGCACCTGCTTCTACGCGACTTTCTACACCATGAAAACTGGTGTTTTTCCAATAACCGTACAATGCCAATGTCGCCGCAGAATAACGCTGTTTTTTCCCAGATAGGGGGCTGTGTTTTCCCGTCGCATCAACCAGAAACCGTGTTTTGATGGTGTAGTGGCGATCGCTCGAACGAACGGGAACCAACCATTGATATTGTCCTTGCCGTTGGGGAGGAGAGACACGTGCCGGTTGCAAAACACGTACCCCAACTTCTTTGGCTGCTTCTAATAGTAACTGGTCAAATCGACCGCGATCGACCTGAAACCCAGATTCTCCGGGGTGCGATTGCCAACTATTGTCGGTACTTGACCAACGAACTCGCGCGCGATTGCTTCTCAAAAAACCCGCCGCTTCGATTAGCGATCGCACCCCCAACAATTCAAACACCTGTATAATAGACGGCGGCAAAGACTCCCCGATGTGGGGGCGAGGAAATGTCGCTTGTTCGATCAAACAAACATTGTGACCTAAAAGTGCCAGCCTGCGAGCAATACTAGAACCAGCAGGCCCACCGCCCACCACACAAACTTCGGTTTCAATCGGGAAATTAGCAGTCATTCGATTTGAGATTTGAGAGTTGGGATTTTAGCTTAAAAATTGTCTCAATAAATCCGCTTTCTTTGCCTCTGCGTTAGGAACCTAGAAACTTAGTTTCTGCATAAATATCTAATTTCCAAGCAAAGATTTTTCATAGAATCCCGGTTGTTTTGCCTAAGTCCTGTTAATTCAAATAGGAATGCGATCGCCCATAAAATAAGCCGGACATTTTTCTAATATATTGACGTAAGTTTGCAAGCAAAAATGCAACCAGCCTCGAATATAATCACAAGCAGGTCTACCGCGATGAATCACCTCATAATGGCATCCACCGCTGCACAAATAACGCGCCCAACAGCTATTGCAAGGTTCTTGACGATCGACTTGTCTTTCTGCCAACCACCGATCTTGTTTTTCTCGATCGATCCCATTTTTCAGACTGCCCATAAAACCAGCCTCATCATCGACAAAGCGATGACAAGCAGAGAGATTCCCCTCCGCAGAGACCCCCATATATCCTGCACCTGCACCGCAAGGGTATGGTCTATGAGTGCCTCGATGAATGTGTTGTATTGCTGAAGTTATATTGGCAAAGGGATAGCGGTTTCCTGCAATTGTTTGCCGCTCGAACTCTTGCCCGCAGTCAATCATTTGTGCGAGCATCACTTGGAGACCTTCTGTTTCTATTTGCTCGCGTCCTGTTGGCGAACTCAGCATGGGAGAAAAGCCGATACTGTGAAATCCCAAACCGATAAAATGCTCCAAGGTTTCTCGCAGGTACAAATTTTTAGGTGTTACCGTAACGCGGGCGGAAACTTGCATTTGTCGTTGCTGGGATAGTAACGGTTTAATATTAGCCATGACTCGCTCGTAACTGCCTTTGCCACTTTTGAACGAACGGGTGCGATCGTGAACTTCCCCCACACCATCCAAACTTACTGTTATGGCAAATCCATACCGTTCAAAAAAGTCTGCATCCTCTGGTTCAAGCAAAGTACCATTCGTTGTAATTGAAAAGCCAATTTTCACACCTCTTTTTTGGGATAAATCAAAAGCTAACTGAGTGGCAGCATGAATTAATTGACGATTTACTAAAGGTTCTCCCCCCAAAAAAGAGAGATTCACGCGCTCTTCGGGTTGCGCTTCCTCAAATAATCGCTCCACAGCCGCTTTTGCCACCTCCCAAGACATATTTTTGGCCGCCCCCCCGAAACTGCCTTCTTGGGCGTAACAATAAGTGCATCCCAGGTTGCATTTCTGGGCAACAGCGAGGGACAGTGCTTTTAATGGCGGTTGTGACAACGGTTGACCGTCTATAAAGGTTTTGGCAGTCAATCCGTATTGTTGGAGAAGGATCTCGACGGTATCGGTATTTTGTTGGGCTGCAGCCTCTATTTCTTGTTGCAATTTTGGCTCTATTCCATAAACTTGAGAGCCATCGGCAATCAGCATATGTAAGCCATATTCTGTGTCAAAAAAATGAAATTTTGACAATACTTCCGAACCATCACTCAAGTAATTCACGCGCATAAATATCTCAAAGGAAGTAGAAAACCCAACCTAAAATTAGTCTTCCCAGAAGGGAATACCAATGCCCTGACGTGCCAGTTCATCGGCAATTTGATTCAGCTTAGTCATCGCCTCCCTAGCAAAATGAGTTTGTTCGCCTCCTGCGTGAAAGTCTTTGTCAGAGAAACTAGAGTAGGCGTTGTAAAGTTGAGGAAGGATAATGTCGTTATACAATTTGAGGGCTTCATTAGCCTCATTATGCCTTCCTACTCGGACATTGCGGAGGTAAAGATCGGGTCTATCTTTCGGGTAAGCTTTTAGAGCCTTCTTAATATCGCGGAAGTGGCTGAAATGCTGCACGCCGTCGGTGTCAATCCGAATCGCCAGTTCGTATAAATGATTCAGATGTTGATATTCCGGTTGGCGCAAAGTGGCAACAACCCGCGCGTAAACTCCTTCAATATATCCGCTCGGTTTTTCGACTTTAATAAAGTCCTCTAGCGTTTCTAGAGTGAGCGGACGGAGTTGTCTGGGGCGCGGCTCGTTATGACGACCGATCGGGATTTCGGTAGCTGGACTCAAAACGGGTTCGTAAAACTCAATTAATCCAGCTTGGTAAAGTCCCCAAAGCAATTGGTTGACCCAACGCAGGTGAGTCATTTCACCCGCTGCTACCATCATCAGAAAATGCCGCATGAAAGTGACATCTGACTTGAGAGTAGGCCAGACTTCGCCTTCAATTTCTTCAGGTGTTTTAATAGAATAACGAGCATACAAATATTCCAAAGCCAGAGCCATTTCTAATGGAGCTAATTTGTCTTGCAGTTCGGCTGCCAATTCTTCGGGGGAACCAAACGGTTCGGGGTCAGCGTGGCGGGGTTCAGGTTGGTAAGTTTCTCCAATTTCATGACCTTGCAATACAATATTTAACTCTTCCCAGCGTTGGTTGATTTGGAAATGGTCGAACTGGAAGGGGCGATTTTTGTTGATCGTATTCATCGCTGCTGCTATGCCAGAGGGCGATCGGTCTTCGCGCAACCAGTCAATGGGAGTATTGGCTTTAATGGGATTAGCTGACTCGCCATCGGGCAGAATTTCTTCATCGGGAGCGATCGCACCATACACGACATCTGGATGATTAGAAGCCCAATAATGACAAGCACAATCGCGGAAATCATGCGTCCAAGGGGAACACAAACTCTGTCCCAATTCTCCGGGAGAGTAAGCAAGGTCAATAACTCCTGTTTTCGGATCGACGTAACGCCGCCGCCAAGCTGTCAATTCGATGAATGATGGGGAGTCGGTATCGCGCCGGATCAATTTAATTTTCAAAGCAGCAGGTTCTGGTTTTAAGCTACTGACTAAACGCCAGACGACTAAACCTTGCAAGGGAGTGCGGCTGCCCTCTTCGCTATATTCGTACATGAAAATTTCTTTCCCGTCCTGCTCGATCGAGTGCAGGTACCAGGTTCCCGCAGCCAAATTTGCTCCCTTATCTCCAGACAGTTCTCGGTAAAGTTCGGCCACTTTGGGGTTGCTGCGATTCATTTGGGGATCGGTTAAATCGACATAAATCAGCTTTGCCCCTCGCCGCTGCGGTTCGGTATAAGGAGGTGAATTATCAGCCAAGTCAACAAAGGTAAAAAGCAGCCCTGGAAAAAATCGGCGATCGAGGGAAGGAACGTGCATTTCCAACCCCGGATAACAGTTACCTACCCCAGACTCCAAGCGGGTGGTGACAGGATTGCCTGCTACTTGATAGGCAGCCCTCGCAGTTAAATTGCGGGGAAAAATTTTCTTTGCTGGGTTATTTTTTTCAGCCATGACAACTCCCTTCTTGGTTGGATTTAAAACCGCTATTTTGCTTGCGGTTCGTTCAACAGTTTCACTAATGCCATCAATTCCTCATACTGCCGTCGAGTCAGAGATAGAGGATTTTCATCTGAGTCGCGCATATAGGGCGGCATCCGCATATCGTAGAGTTTGTCGCGCAAAATGCGAGGGTCGCGGAAATCAGGGTTGGGTTCAACATCCGGTCGCGGATTATCTGTTAGTTGGTGGAAATGACCGAAGGGAGGACGGATCAGTCGCTCGATGTGCCTTTGGTGGCTGCGGAAAAAATGGATTAGGGTGTCAATATCGGTGAGGGGCGTGTGAACGAAGTGAGCGACATCTTTAAAGGGCAAGCGATCACGTTTAACGCTAATGCTCTCTTCTTGAGGTGCTGAAGAAATTAGCAAGTCCGGGCTTTTATCTACATAGGGAACATCTTCCCGCGACAAACTCCGCTTGTCGATCTGGGGCATACCCGGAAAGTTAGTAGGCTTTTGGTCGTTGGAATCATTTTCGCGAATCGAACGGGTGCGTGCTGAATCCAGACTCATCAAGCTTACGGTTTCATAGATGCGGTGGAATAAATCTTGAATTTCTTCTGCCGTTACTTGCTCAGTGTCTTTATTTACCTGTACTGAATCCAGATCCCGGTTGGCGAGGTCATCGGCGATCGAGTAAAACGGACGGCGATCCGGAGCAAAATCCGGTGGGCCGACCAAGACTCGCGCCGTAGCAACGTAACGCTCGGAGGCGATCGCCAGGTAAGCTTCAATAACGGCATCGCAGCTATCATCTACCACTCCCCAGGAACAGTTATCCCCCACATTCGCGCCGTCATAACTATCGGAGGGTAAAGCATCGTCGTATTCTCGTCCCAAAATATACTTTGACCACACCGTATTTTCGTTTAGGATGCGATTTTCTGGCGATACAATTTCATGAACGCGACCCGCTTCTGAAAGAGGCGCTGCTGCTTCACCGGGGGGTAACCCAGAAGCTGGTCCTGCGATCGCGCTTGGCGGGCCGTAGACTTTTCCTTTAGCAGGAGTGAAGCGAACGCGCAATTGACTCAAGTCTACCCCCAACTTGGTTTCGGGAGTCGGACGCATGACTTGGAAGTGACCCAGAGGAATGGGATGGTCTTTCAAAACTAGAGGTGCTTGACCCGCAGTGTGACGGCTGTATGCTAGCAGGGGGTAACGCTTGCAATCCTGGCCAGCCACTTCTACCATTGCGGTGTAGGAACAAGCGGGATCGCCCGTGCGGTAGGAAGCTTTCCGGTTTCCTGCTGTTATCCGATACCGAATGTTTTCAGTGGAAGCACCCAACTCGGCTAGCAATTTTAAGGTCAGGGGCACTTCCTTAACTGTGCCATCCTTGCCTGACTGAACCGTTACCCACAACTCAAAAAAGGGAGCAACAGGTCGCAAGGACTTGCCATCTCGAAAGCGAATCGACTGAGGTAGGTCAGGACACAGAGAGCCATCTTCTCTGACTTCTAAGCTGACTTGGGGGGTTATAATGGTCATATCGCCCCCAAAGACGCTCGGATCTTCTGTCCAAGTGAAACTTTCCATTGGTGTATCGCTGCTACCTAAACGCGCGATCGCCATCGGTGGTAGAAAGAACACCTCTAAAATTGTATCCATCAACAACTCCCCGAAGATACCCGTTCAGTTTGAGCCTTGTACTGATTTTTAAATCGCACCCATTAATTTATCTGCGTGCCAACAATATTACTCATACAAGTTATTAGTCCCCTCGATCGAGCAAAGAAATTTATGAATAATTAATATATGATAATAAATCATAACAACACTTAATATTGGGGAGCTAGATTTTGTAGGTTTATTTGGTAAATAAAGGATAAAACTAATGTAATTTTATAAGCTCCAAGATTCATTCTTTTATCTAGGCTCAAAATTAGCCAAATATACAATACTGATACAGCCCTAAACTCGATGTATGATGTAGATCGCTAAGCCAAGAATTAAAAATTGTAAATTACCAATATCGAGTGAAAATGACAACTCTAAAAATTCCTGGCTATTACATCACCGAACAAATTTACAAGGGTAACAGAACCCAAGTTTACTTAGGGGTTAAAGAGTTAGACAGTCAACCAGTTGCCATCAAACTGCTTCAGTCGGAATATCCAACATTCACCGAACTGGTACAGTTCCGCAATCAATACACAATTGCCAAAAATCTCGACTTTCCGGGAATTGTCAAACATTTAAGCTTGGAAAACTATCGAAATGGTTTTGCTCTGATAATGGAGGATTATGGTGGCATTTCCCTGGCTAACTACCTGACTTCCCCGGTTCTTGAAAAAACAGGAAAAATTATCGATAACCTCGCTAACTTTTTTGACATAGCTCTTCAAATTGTCACGACGTTAGAAGGACTTTATCGCTGCCGAATTATTCATAAAGATATTAAACCCCAGAATATTTTAATTAACCCTCAAACTAAACAAGTCAAACTGATTGACTTCAGTATTTCCTCGCTTTTACCCAGAGAAAGCCAAGAAATTCAAAACCCCAATCAGTTAGAAGGCACCCTCGCTTATATCTCCCCAGAACAAACAGGACGCATGAATCGGGGGATTGACTATCGTACTGACTTTTACTCTTTGGGGGTAACTTTTTACGAACTGCTAGCGGGTCAGTTGCCTTTTCTATCGACAGACCCGATGGAATTAGTTCACTGTCATATTGCCCGTCAAGCCATTCCCCCCATTGCAGTAAATCCCGCCATCCCCCAAATTTTAAATGACATCGTAATGAAATTGATCGCAAAAACCGCTGAAGACCGCTATCAAACAGCTTTTGGGATTAAATACGATTTAGAAAAGTGTTTGGAACAGTATGCAGCTAGCGGTAAGATTGCACCCTTTGAATTAGGAAAAAGGGACATTTCCGAACGCTTCGTTATCCCAGAAAAACTTTACGGCAGAGAAACCGAAGTAGAAACGCTTTTAGCAGCATTTGAACGCATCAGTTCTGGCAATTCAGAAATCATGCTAGTAGCAGGATTTTCCGGCATTGGTAAAACTGCCGTTGTCAATGAAGTTCACAAACCCATTGTCCGCCAACGCGGTTATTTTATTAAAGGAAAATTCGACCAATTTAATCGCAATATTCCCTTTTGGGCCTGGGTACAAGCTCTGCAAAATTTAATGCGACAACTGCTGACTGAAACTGTGGCTGTTGTGCAGAAATGGAAAGCTAAAATCTTAGCCGCTTTAGGAGAAAACGGCCAAGTCATTATTGAGGTAATCCCCGAACTAGAACTGCTGATAGGCAAGCAACCACCCGCCCCCGAACTAGAAGGAAGTGCGGCTCAAAATCGCTTCAATTTGCTGTTTCAAAAGTTTATCCGAGTCTTCGCGACTCAAGAACATCCTTTAGTGATTTTCTTAGATGATTTACAGTGGGCAGATTCAGCTTCTTTGAAGTTGATGCAATTGCTTTTAAGCGATGGGGATACCCGTTGTCTGTTGCTAATAGGAGCTCATCGAGACAACGAAGTTTCTCCCGCACATCCACTGATGCTGACGTTAGATGAAATTAAGGAAACTAATGCGACGGTCAATCAAATTACCTTAGCACCTTTAGACCAACCTTCCTTAAACTGCCTCATTGCCGATACTCTGAGTTGTCCGCCAGAGCGAGCAATTTCTTTAACAGAACTGGTACTCCTAAAAACCAAAGGCAATCCTTTCTTTACGAATCAATTCCTCAAATCGCTTTACGAAGATGGATTAATATCGTTTGATTTTAGCTGCAACTATTGGCAGTGCGATATTGCACAAGTTAAGACAATTTCCGTCAGCGATGATGTTGTCGAGTTTATGGCAACACAGTTGCAGAAACTGCCGGAAAATACTCAAACAGTATTGAAATTAGCAGCTTGCATCGGCAACACTTTTGACCTCGCTACCCTAGCAATTGTCCGCGAAAAATCCCAAGCCGAGACAGCGGCTGACTTGTGGAAAGCTTTGCAAGAAGGTCTAGTTATTCCGATTAGCGAAGTTTACAAATTCTTCCAAAATGATTCCTCGATCACGAGTCAAGAGAATGTAGAACTAACAGTTCCTTACAAATTTCTCCACGATCGAGTGCAGCAAGCGGCTTATTTTCTAATTCCCGAAGACCAAAAACAATCAACTCACCTGAAAATTGGACGGCTGCTGTTGGCAAATACCCCCGAAACAGAACGGGAAGAGAAAATTTTTGATCTTGTTAACCAGTTGAATATTGCCGTCGATTTAATTGACAGTCAAACAGAACAAGAAGAACTGGTGCAGTTAAATTTAGTTGCGGGACGTAAAGCCAAAGCTTCTACAGCTTATGCCGCCGCGCTCGGTTATTTATCTGTAGGCATGAAACTGCTAACGGCAGATAGCTGGCAAACGAATTACGATCCAACGCTGGCACTGTATGAATTAGCCACTGAGTCAGCCTATTTGGGGGGTAACTTCGAGCAGATGGAGGTGTGGTCAGCACTTGTTTTGAACGAAGCTAAAACTTTGCTAGATAAAGTGAAAGTTTATGAAGTCAAAATTCAAGCCTACATGGCGCAAACCCGAGGTTTAGACGCGGTAAGAACGGGGCTACAAGTGCTGAAGCTTTTGGGGATAGATTTTCCAGAAAATACCCAACCATCAGATATTCAGCAAGCAATGGTGGAAACGAGAGAAAATTTGGGTTCTCGCCCAATCGAGGACTTGATTAACTTGCCAGCGATGACCGACCCAGAAAAATTGGCAGCGATGCAAATTCTTTCGAGTTTATCCTCTGCCACCTATATTTCTGCGCCTCACATGTATCCGCTGACGGTGTGCCATCGGGTGAATTTATCCCTGCAATATGGCAATGCTGCTTGGTCGGCTTTTGCTTATGCCACCTATGGGTTAATTATGTGCGGCGTCGTGGGAGATATTGAATTGGGTTATCAATTTGGTCTCTTAGCTTTAACAGTGGCTTCGGAGTTCAACGTTAAGGAAATTAAACCAAAAACATTCTTTATTTTTGGTGGTATGGTCGCCCATTGGAAAGAACCAGTCCGCAAAACATTAAAACCTTTGCTGGAGAGTTACCAAATTGGATTGGAAACTGGAGATTTAGAATTTGCAGCTTACAGTGCCTGTTACGCCTGTAACCATTTATATTTTGCTGGGGCGGAACTAACTGAATTAGAACGCGAAATGGCGTCTTACAGTCACGCGCTCAAACAACTCAAACAAATTGCCTCGTTTAATTATAATGAGATTTTTCGGCAGGCAGTGCTTAACTTATTAGGTGAGTCGGAAAATCCCTGCCTTTTAGTGGGTGAAGCTTATGACGAAGTAGAATTACTATCGCAACATTTAGAAGGCAACGACAGAAACGGATTGCACTATTTATATTTAAACAAGCTGATTCTCTGTTATCTATTTGAGGAATTGCCGCAAGCGATCGCAAATACTGCCAAGGCAGAGGAATATATTGATAGCGCGATCGCTCTTCTTTGCGTACCCCTATTCCATTTCTACGACTCCCTGGTACAGCTAGCGATTTGGACTGATTCACCCACAAGCGATCGCGAGCTAATTTTAGAAAAAGTAGCACACAATCAGCAAAAACTCAAGACCTGGGCTGAACACGCGCCGATGAATCACTTGCATAAATATTATCTGGTGGAAGCAGAACGGCATCGGGTTCTGGGTGAAAATGTGGAAGCAATGGATGATTACGATCGCGCTATTTCCATCGCCAAAGAAAACGAGTACGTAAATGAAGAAGCAATCGCCAACGAACTTGCCGCCAAGTTTTACTTAGCTTGGGGCAAAGAAACTATTGCTCAAACCTATATTGTAGCAGCTTATTACGCTTACTCTCGCTGGGGAGCCAAAGCAAAAATTGAAGATTTAGAAAAACGCTATCCTCAATTACTCGCCCCTATTTTTACTAGAAATCCAGGCGCGCAATTGGGCGATACAGTAACTCTGATGACTCATGAAATCGCCGCGCTAAAAGTTACAAGTAGCACTGGTACAGGTATTTCATCAGCTCTAGATTTAACAACAGTCATCGAAGCCTCTCAAGTCATATCTGGAGAAATTAATCTTGATAAGTTAATCTCAACTTTAATGAAAGTCGTGATGGAGAATGCAGGAGCAACAGGTGGCGCTCTGATTTTAGAACAATCGGGTGAATTATTTATCACCGCTCAATCGCTTGGTAGCGAGTGCCACTTGCAATCTATCTCAGTTGACAGCAGCCAAGAGATTCCGGTATCGATAGTCAATTATGTTTGGCGCACGGCTGAAACTCTAGTAATTAATGATGCAACTAAGGAAGCTAATTGGGCGGGCGAGCCTTATATTATCCAGCGTCATCCTAAATCGCTACTGTGTCTCCCCATTCAACATCAAGGAATTTGCCGTGGCATTCTTTATTTAGAAAATAATTTAACTAAGGCTGCATTTACAGCCGAAAGATTGGAACTTTTAAAAGTATTATCTGCTCAAGCTGCTATTTCGATTGAAAATGCTCGCCTCTATCAAAGTTTAGAAGAAAAAGTGCAACAGCGGACGGCTCAACTAGCTGATTCCAACCGCCAACTCGCCCTTGCCTATGAAGAAATTACTGCCCTCAACTCACGCTTGAAAAAAGAGAATATCCGCTTAAGTGCCGAATTAGATGTAGCGAGACAACTGCAACAAATGGTATTGCCAAAATCCTCAGAAATTGAGGCAATTGAAGACTTGGAAATTGCGGTTTTTATGGAACCTGCAGATGAAGTGGGTGGCGACTACTACGACGTGCTATCTAAGAATGGCAAAGTCTATTTCAGCATCGGCGATGTTACGGGACACGGGTTAGAAAGTGGTGTGATAATGATTATGGTACAAACCGCTGTCCGAACGCTTCAAGAAAGTAATGAAACAGACCCGGTGAGGTTTATGGATGTGCTCAATCGAACCCTTTACGGCAATCTCCAGCGGATGAATTCTGGAAAAAATATGACATTGGCATTATTAGAGTATCAAGATAGCACCCTCAATATCAGCGGTCAACATGAAGAGATAATAGTGGTGCGTACTGATAGCAGCGTCGAGCGGATAGATACGATATCTCTGGGTTTCCCCATTGGTTTGGATGAGGAGATTGCTGATTTTGTTGCCCAAACTCAAGTGTTGCTGAACCCGGGAGATGTAGTCGTGCTTTATACCGATGGGATTACTGAAGCTTTCGATATTAATCGAAAACTTTACGGTTTGGAGAGACTGTGCGAAGTCATATCCAGAAATCACCACCTAGGGGTAGAGGAAATTCGGCAAGTCGTAATTGAAGATGTGCGGCGGCATATTGGCGAGCAAAAAGTTTTTGATGATATTGCCTTGGTGGTGTTGAAGCAAAAGTAGGGGAGATTGTTTTTTGGGAATAATTAGGGCTTGCTGAATAAGTAGGAAAAAATCACCCGTAGCAATTGATCGGTTTTTCAAGCTCGGTCAACCATAATTTTTTATTGTCTATAGCTTACCCCATCATAGCTTTTGATAATGTCGATCCTTCAATCCTATGTCTTTAAGCGTGGGTTCCTTCCCCTTCTCCTTTTCCTTCTCTTTCTCCTTCTCCTTCCCCTTCCCACTCCTCTTTCTCAACAACCTGAATAAGTGCTGCTACCGCAGCGGCCAATCGCACCCCTGACACCAGACTAATTATGGCAAAATCTCGACTAACAGGAACATCCCATAAAGAGGAAGTATTGGAGAGAACAGTTAAGAAAAAACGCTCGACTGCCACAGCACATAATTCTGCCAAAACTGTGAAGAAATCAGTCAAACCAACAACTGAAACTGACTCGGTTTGCGAGCCCTTAACAATCTCTCCACAAAAAGTAGAAACCTCGCAAACTTGCACAAATTTTGCAGCACTTCCAGTCGTCGATGCTCCTTCTCTAGAAACATTATCAAATGAGGCGATATTGCCTTCTTCTTCCTCTTTCCCATTAGCTATTGAAGTTGCCTGCGATTCAAGAGAATTCAACGATTATGTACAGGCTCTGAAAAGTATTATTCCCAGCAATAGCAGCCATCCCATTTTGTCGAATATTTTGATTGAAGCTGATGCTGAAACTCAACATTTGCATCTAACTGCCTACAACTTAGAATTTGGAATGCAAGTGAGCTTTGGTGCGAATGTTAATCAATCTGGGAAGCTTACCCTCCCCGCACCCATACTTGCTGACATTCTGGGAAAATTTCCTAACGGCAGCCTTACCTTAAAGAGTTATTCTGAAATTATTAGACCTCTTGCAAAAAAGATATATGTTATAATCAGAAGTTTTAAATTTAGCCCCCTAGAGCTAACTCATAATTGTAAATTGCTGACAACAAATTACAACGCAGACCATAGCGGCGACGGCGATTCCGATAACGACTCGACAATATTTTAAAAATTTTGAGACTCCGATTAACGTGTTCAATCATAATTCGCTCCTGTGCTAGAACTCGATTGTAGTCTTTTTCTAGAAGAGAAAGTTTCCCATTTTTTGGTTTCTTTCTAGGGATATAACTATTAGGGTGGTAATCCTTTATCCCTTGATAGCCACTATCTTGTAAGCTATTTGTTTCTGGATAAAAATGAATTTTACTTGTTTTAAATAAGTTAAAGTCATGGCAATGCCCCGGTCCAAAAGCATTGCAAATAATTTCTTTTGTCTCTTGATTAATTATAGCAACCGCCAAGGCGGTTAGGGTGTAAACTGGAAGTAGTCTCTGATGCTGCCCCGATCGCACGACCCATGCCAAAACCCTACAGTTACGACCTACGTCAGAAAGTCATTCAAGCTATCAAACTAGATGGCTTAAAGATTAGTGAAGCGAGTATACTGTTTAATATCAGTTGCAACACAATCGGCTTATGGTGGAAGCGACAAACCGAAACAGGAGACTTTTTAGCATTACCTAATAAGCCAAACGGTAACGGTCATAAAATTAGTGATTGGGAGAAATTTCGTGAGTTCGCCAAGACTCATGGGGATAAAACTCAAGTTGAAATGGCCTCACTTTGGGATGGAGAAATTAGCTCACGCACAATCTCGCGGGCTTTGAGAAAAATTGGTTTTACTCGAAAAAAAAGACCTACGGCTACCGGGAGCGGGATGAAGTCAAGCGGCAGGCTTTTGTAACCGAATTGTCCACCATTCCCTCGGCTCAGATTGTCTATGTTGATGAATCTGGCATGGATAATAGAGACCAGTATGATTATGGTTGGAACGAACAGGGGCAACGGTTTCATGCACTGAAATCTGGGCGACGTGAGGGTAGGGTAAATATGATTGCTGCTCTATGTAACCAAAAATT
>NZ_JAUBQX010000125.1:0-1125 GCF_036701505.1 Microcoleus sp. Pol11C2 | reverse complement strand
ATACCAATTTTATGTGAAGTTGCATATAATAGAGAGATAGCTTGTATGGTGCGTTTATGAGTCGTAGTTTAAAAATCACAATTGAAGAAAGTGCAGAATTTTTAGAAAAACAACTAAAAAATACTCGTACAGCGAGTCAGAAAGAACGAATACAAGTATTATGGTGGTTAAAAACAGGGCAAGTACAGGAACATCAGGAATTAGCGCATCGTTTGGGTAGAGACAAATCTACGATAACCCGATGGTTACAAAAGTATCGGCGGGGTGGATTATCCGAATTATTGTTGGTGAAAAAAGCCCCCGGACAAGTACCACACATGACTCTGGAGGCATTAGCAGGACTCAAAGAACGTTTAGAAAAAGGAGCCGCCTTCAAAAGCTACGGAGAAATTGTTGAATGGCTCAAAAAAGAGTATAGTCTGAAACTGACTTATGCAACAGTTTATGCTTGGGTGCATTATCGCCTCCAAGCAAAACTGAAAGTGCCACGTCCGCAAAGTGCTTTACAGGACATAAAAGCAGTGGAACTTTTTAAAAAAACATCGTCCCAGCAGTCTTGACGTTTCAAAAATTCTTTGGTAAGGGTAAACGGCTACGATATTTGTGTCAAGATGAGACCCGTTTGGGACTGAAAACGTTGACGGGTAAAGTAATTACAGCCCGGGGGGTAAAACCAGTTGCTCCCATACTGTGGAAGCGTGAAAGTTTTTGGTTGTATGGGGTAGTCGAACCATTGAGTGGCTGGCATTTTTGCCAAGAATATGCCCATCTTAATGGAGAAGATTTCCAGCAATTTATGGAAGCTCTTTCTCTACAATTGGGTGAAGATATTGCTCTGATTCAAATGGATAGAGCGGGTGCTCATATCACGAATGAACTTTCATGGCCCGAAAATTTAATTCCTGTCTGTCAACCCTCACATAGTCCAGAACTGAATCCAATTGAACGGGTCTGGGAATATATCAAACAGCAACTTGTTGGAGAGGTTTTTACAACACTTGGGTCACTACGAGAGCGCTTGCAACAAGTTATTGAAAAAATCACTCCTGAGCAAATCTGTTCGTTGTCATCTTACAATTTTATTCTTGAAGCCCTATTCTATGCAGCTTCATATTAAATTGGTAT
>NZ_JAUBQX010000124.1:0-1132 GCF_036701505.1 Microcoleus sp. Pol11C2 | reverse complement strand
TTCATCTTTTTATTGTCACAATCAAGTATTGCATATAATTGTATCCTAGTCTTGATAATGATTTAGGATTGCTATACCGCGTCAGATCAAGAATGCCCAAACGAATTACGATCACACCTCATCTGAGTGTAGAAGAGCTACAGAGTCGTTTCCGTCAGGCCAAAACACCCACTTGTGCTCATCATTATCAAATTATTTGGCTGTTAGCAAACGGCAAAACCACCGCAGAAGTGATGGCAGTAACTGGTTATAGTCGCGGTTGGATTTATGAAACGAGTCTGGGGATACAACTATTTAGGACCAGAATCTCTCGGAGATCAGCGTCTCACAAATCGAGATCGTGATCCTCTGCTTAATGATGTAGAACAAGCTCAGTTGTGGCAAGTCCTACAGCAGCCACCTCTCGATGGCGGGCTATGGAATGGTCGTAAAGTGGCAGACTAGATGAGTGAACTTACAGGTTACAAAGTTTCTCGTCAAAGAGGATGGGAATATTTGAAGTCCATGAAGTTTCGATTGAGAGTTCCTCGCCCAGAACACCAGGAATCCGATCTCCTCGAACAAGAGGAATGGAAAAAAAAAATCTGCGCCGATTCGTCAAGGACATCAAGTAGCAGAACCCTTCAATCGACGTAGAAGTCTGGTCAAAGGACGAACATCGGAGCGGATTGAAACCTGTGAGAGAGACGAGAATGGGTGGATGAGTTTAGTAATGCCACTGCTGTGGTTAACTGGCGGTTTCAAGGGTTGTGGTTATATGGTTTTGTGCATCCGAGTTCAGGAGAAACAAAGGCGTGGATATTGCCATTTGTCAATAGCCAGCTTTTTGAGCGAGTCTTAGCAAATTTGGCCAGCCCTTTTCAAGCGGGGCAGAAAAAAAGAGTAGTTTTAGTAGTAGATAGAGCCGGATGGCATTTGAGTAAACAAGTAAAAATTCCAAACGGCATACATTTGTATTGTCTGCCTTCACACTCGCCCCAACTGCAACCAGCAGAAAGGCTATGGCCGCTGACAAATGAACCGATAGCCAATCGCTGTTTTAAAAACGCAAGATGAATTATAGCAATCCTAAATGATTTTCTATATTTATAAACAATCCTAAATAATTTTCTGTGTGTAAGTATATTGACGT
>NZ_JAUBQX010000079.1:0-17526 GCF_036701505.1 Microcoleus sp. Pol11C2 | reverse complement strand
TCGATCGGTAATGGTTTCATTATTGCTATTGATATACTTATCTTAACTGTACTCTATTAACCTGCAATCTGCTGTATTTTTAGTCAAGCTCCCTATTAGAAGCAAAATATTAAGTTTTATTAAAGAACAAAAGTTATTGCCCCACTTAATATTAACATGAACGCTATAAAGTTTGATGTTTAACAAATAAGCTGATGGCAATGCAATTAAGTAAGGGTGAGAGATTTAATATCTCTAAAGAAGCGCCTGGTTTAAAAAAAATGGCGATCGCCCTAGGTTGGCAGGTGACAGAGGCAGGACAAAGCTACGAGATTGATGTCTCTGCCTTTATGCTAGGTGCTGACGGCAAAATACCTAACGATAAATATTTTATCTTTTACAATAATCTGCAATCCGGTGACAGTTCTGTACTGCAATTGATTCGGGATAAAAATAACAGAAGTCAAGAGAATAAAACGATTTACGGCGTTATCTTAAAAAGAGTTAATCCTGAAATTGAGGAAATAACTTTTGTTGTCACTATTCACGAAGCAGATAAAATTAATGCAAATTTTAGCAATATCAAAAATGCTTTTATCAAGATTTACAGTTTGGATACAGAAAACGAACTTGTTCGTTATGAACTAAAAGAGAATTTTTCGCGAGAGACGGCTGTAGAATTTGGTCGCTTGTATAGAAAGAATGGAGAGTGGAGATTTCAGGCGGTAGGAGCAGGATATCAGGCAGGATTGCAGAGTTTTGTGGATAAGTATTGCAGCTAAAGTAGTAATAAAATTGCTCCCATTACTCACGAGTTGGTAGCGGGAACGGCTGATGATTTACAGTTTTCGGCTGGGGAGTTGGAGGTGGAGTCAGAACCGGAAGGGGAATAGTCTCGTCTGGAGCTTTTGGTAAATTTGTGGCTCTTCAGTAATTAGTATGCTAAACTAACAGTCAAACTGCCAAGTAGGCAAACATCTAACTCGGAAGTTTTCAAAGTTTCTAAACCCGTAAGCAGAACGTTTAATCAACTTGAGCTTATTGTTGATGCCTTCGACAACACCACTCGTAGTCTTATAATCGAAGTAAGCAATGATCTCATCTAGCCAACGAATAATAGTGTTCTGACTATCGGGAAAATATTTTTTAGCTCCTGACAGCCATCTTCCCAGTTTCAACAAACCGACTAACCAATTATTAGCCTGCTCGAAAATCCTTCTAATTTCTTCTTTTAATTCATGCATACTTTTGAGAGGAGAAGATAAATCTTTAACTTGCACGAGTTTAGCTTTTCGCTCTTCATTTAGATCTGATTCGTTCTTCAATAACACATAGTTACTTTTCTTCAATCCTTCTAAAACTTTCTCCTGGTCTGCTTTATCTTCTGACGATTCTGCTTTTTTAATTAAATCTTCTACCTGTCTCTTTTGTCGCTTCCTTTGGGCATCTAATTCCTTATTTATTTGTGCCATTACATGAAATCTGTCGGCGACCACCTGAGCCTTTGGCATCAAGTCTATCACTAGATTTCTGTAACCTTTCCACAAATCTATACTTACTTATTCTATTTGCTCTAATACCTCTTTACCCCATCCGAGCAGCACTTCCCTAATTTCTTATTGTTCCCTTCCTGCCAATATCCCACTTAACTTAGACTTCTCTAAATCTATTAATACTGCACAGTAATTTCCTTTTTCTTTTATTACAGCTATTTCATCTATCCCTAATCTTTTCAACTCGCTAGGTTTGGCTTTCAAGTATTCTTTCGATGCGGATTTTAACATCCTTTCTATTTCTTCTGTTGTCACCACCCCTTTTTTCGCTACGCTGTGGAGCTCGTTCTCTCACACTTCTTGGATTATTGCTCTTCCTAGCCGTTTTGTATAGGTTCTTCTTTTTCTGACAAACTCCAACTCTTCACTAAATGGCTTGACACATTTTTCACATTTAAACTGTCGTCTGTTAATTTCTAAAAATACAAAGTTTTATCCCCAAGGTAAATCTTTGACTAGGTATCTATGATTTTGATGTAATCTATGACTTTTTTTCCCCAACGTGGACAGTTACTTTCCTTACCGATTCTTTCCACCTGTAAAATTATTCCAATCCCTTCATGCAGGCGATGTGAGATTACTTTTATTCCCTCTATATTCAACAACTTTGTTAAAAACTTTATCTCCTTTTTCGTTCTCATTGCTGTTCAATCCACCTAACCCCTCTAGCTTTTGCTTATAGTTAATAATAAATGAGTTCCCTCTGTCAACCCCGGTAATGACTCTACCAACTATTTTTCTAGCCTCATTTGTCTTTCTTTCCTGGCTTAGCTATTCATTTAGCATATTAACTACTGAAGAGCCTTAGTTATTTTTCTCATTGTCCGATACCTAGAAAGTAGACGACCTATATTTATCAATTCACTGTTTGGTTATTTTGTCAATGCGTAAGTCCTAATTTCTTAGTCCGCGTCGGCGGACTTCGTTCGTGTAGAAGCGATTTCAATCGCCGAATGACTGATTAAACAAATCAAAAATCTGCTGGCAAAAGTCTTTGAGTTTTTGCGCCGACTCCACCGCAGGTTCGGTTATGCCGAGAAAATTCCAATTTTCCACAGTAGAAAAGTGCCACTGCTGACCAGTATGATCGTAACCGGCGGCCTCAACGCCGATCGCCCGCCGATATCCTTCCACCGGATCTTGGTAAAATCGGATTTGAATCAAAATGCTGCGGCTTTGCAACAAGCGACTTCTACCGGGAAAATGGAAGCCAATGTCTATCGAATCTGGATCTACAAGTTCTCTGGTATCCTCGTCATTCATCCAAGGTTTCAAATCGACTTTTGCATCCGGGAATTCGGACTTGAATAAATTAACAACCGCAGCAATTTTGCTGGCAACTTCTATATTTTTGGCTTGTTCGGCAGCGTTCACTCAAAAAACTCCTATCAAATATAGTTATTACATTTAGCTAATAATGTAACTGCATACTGCCGAATGTAGACTGTCAACAGCGGACTTTTTCATAAATAATTAGGCCTTGACAAATTTTCATATATGTGTGGCGCTGTTTTTATCCGAGTCTCGATCCCCCTAAATCCCCCTTAAAATGGGGGACTTTGAGCAGGCTCTTGTCCCCCTCTTATTAAGGGGGGTTAGGGGGAATCTGCGGGTTTTAACACACGCCATAGTTCCATAATTTTAATTCAGGGGAAGGGCGATCGCAAATTCCGTACCTTCTCCCAGCACCGATTCGCAAGTTATTTTACCGCCGTGGGTTTCTTCTACAATTTGCCGGCTGATAGACAACCCCAAACCAGTACCTTTTCCTACTCCTTTGGTAGTAAATAAATGGTCAAATATTTTTGACTTGACCTCCGATGACATCCCTTGACCGTTATCTTTGATTTTAATCACCACGCTGTTGTTATCCTCCCCGAGATGAGTGATAATGGCGATCGTATTCGGTAAAGCCTCAATTTCACCGTAAGTGCGACCCTGATTGAATTCGTCAAAACACTCGATCGCATTTGCCAGCAAATTCATAAATACCTGATTCAGTTGCCCAAAATAACATTTAACTGGCGGGATATCTCCGTATTCTTTGATAATCTTAATCGCCGGGCGAGTATCTTTAGCTTTCAGGCGATACTGTAAAATCATCAAAGTGCTGTCGATGCCGTCATGAATATTTGCTGACACTTTATTCGCACTATCAGCGCGGGAAAAAGTCCGCAAAGACTTGCTAATATTGCGGATGCGCTCTGTACCTGATTTCATAGATAAAAGCATTTTAGGCAAATCTTCGATCAAATATTCTAAATCAATCTCCGATGCTTTATCTTGTAATTCATCTCCAGGATTAGGAAATTTTTCTTGGTAAAGTTGTAAGCAATCAATCAAATCTAAGCTCGCCTCAGCAGCAGCATCAAGATTGCCCGCAATAAAACCAAGCGGATTGTTAATTTCGTGAGCAACCCCTGCAATCAAGTTGCCGAGAGCAGACATTTTTTCGCTTTGAATGAGTTGCAGTTGCGCCTGTTGCAGTTCATTAAAAGATTTTTCTAACTGTTGAGATTTTTCTTTCTCGCGCGCGTACAAACCAGCATTTTCTACAGCAATAGCAACTTGAGAAATTAACACTTTAAATACTTCTACTCTCTCTGCTGTAAAAGCCCCTACTGTCAAAGCATTTTCTAAATAAATTATTCCGCGCCGCTGAGATTGATAAATAATAGGCAAACAGAGAATTGATTTTGGTTGATATTTCTGAATGTAGTTGTCCACCTTAAAAGGTTCGACGACAGTCGCATTGTCTAAAACCAGATGCTTTTGACTGCGGTCTACGTAATTAATCACAGACAGGGGAACATCTTGACTGTTTTCTACGGGAATAGAGGGTAAAAGAGTCACTTTATGCTCCGCAAAACTGCCAGTAGCTTCTATGCAGAGGATATCGTTTTTCAGCAGCAGCAGCACTACTTTTTGAGCCGCCGCATTTTCTAAAATAATTCTGATTAATTTGGTCAACAATTTTTCGAGAACAATTTCACCGTTAAGGGCTTCCGCTGACTTAATAAAAGTAGCTAAGTCTAAGAAATCGCCTAAACTACTACTGGTAGTATTTCCCGTGGTAGTGCGGGTGACATCGAGGGTTGGGGTGGGAATTGTGCGCGTCTGTGCTGCTAAGAAAAGATGTGTTGATTCTAAGTGTTTAACTTTAGCTATAGCTCCCCAATGGATATATCCATAATAGGCTTTAGTCAGATATGCTTGAGAAACTATCTCTTTACCCAAAGCTTGATAAAATTCTCCGGCTAATTCATAGGCTAATGCTTCCTCTTGAATGTAACCGTTTTTGGCGGCTCCCTCAATTGCGCGATCGTACAATTCCATTGCTTGGGTATTTTGCCCCAAGACTCGCGCTTTTTCCGCTGCAACCAAGTCGTATTTATGTTGATAATTCATCGGAGCATGAACTGCCCATTTTTTCATCTTCTTTTGGTTTTGCAGCACTTTTTCTAAATATTGCTTTTGTTCCCCTCTGTCAGCTTGGGGATACAAAGCAAGGAGACTGAGAGAAAAGTAAAAATTATTCAGAGCAACCACATAAAATCCGGCTACCGACTCCTGATATTTCTCAAATAACCTTGAATTGTCTAATGCTTGCGCGTAGTTTCTGAAGATAAAGTTAAGCTGAGTTTTGGCATGATAAACCGCACTAACTAAAAAAAAGCTTTGAGATTCTATTAAAACTGGGAGTATTTTTAATTCATTAAAGTTATCGCCGACTAAATCGCATGGTTCGACAGATTTACCCCGCAAATTGAGAGCTGTCTGCCTGCATATACTTATATACTGTACAGCCATTTCTAGTTGATATTTCTGCATTAGTTTCATATATTTACCAGCCTCCTGCTCCACCAAATCTAGAGGCTCTCCTATCGACATTTTTTTGAAGCAATATTCAGTTATAGAATAACCAGCATATTCTAACTCTCCAGTTTCCGTCCCTGTTTTAAAACCTTCTTTGAGAGCGCCTAATCCGGAATTGACAGAGGCTTTCCAGTGGTTAATAAAGCAACCAAAGGGTGAATAAACTCTACTTTTAATTGAACGGGAGGGAAATTTGTCTAACATCTTAATTGCCAGTTGACCGAATTGGTATGCCAAACTAATGTCTCCTACCTTGTACATAACTACGCCATAAAAAACGTAAGCAATACTTGCATAAGGCGAATTACCATATTTAATGCACAGCTTGACCATCCTAAATGCGAGCAGCGGTACCAGTTGGGGCTTGACCGGAACAGCACTGCTGAGAATCCCTGATAAAATCCGCATGGCTGCTTGTTTCTCGGGATCGGTCATTTCTGGCAAGTTAGCTAAATCCTCAATTCGTTTCAATCCCAAGCTCAGTTTTGTATTAATCATTCCTGCAGCAATATTTAGCGCCTTGGGATTTTGAGGAAAAAAGATGCCTAATAGTTTCAGGACTTCCAGTCCTGTATTGAGGGCTTCTACAAATCTATTTTGAGCGTTATAAGACTGAATTTGAAGTTGATAAACATTCACTTTTTCGAGTAAACTTGTAGCTTTTTCCACTACAATATCTACCAGTTTTTTGGACTTTTCATAGTTGATATTTAAGTATTCAGATTCTGCTGTTGACTCGTAAATTGCTAAAGTTAAGTCATAGTGGCTTTGCCAAGAATCCGCCGGCAATAATTCCATAGCAACCCGCAAATACCTAACAGCAGCTTCATACGCAGCCGCCGCTTTTGCCTTGCGTCCAGCAGTTAAATTTAATTGTGCCAACTGAGTTTTTTCCGACTGTTGGCTAATCGTGTCAATTCCGACATTCAATTGATTGACGATATCAAAGATGTTTTCTTCTAGCTTGTCGGGGGGAGTATTCTGTAATAGTAATTGACCGATTTTTAAATGGGTAGATTGCTTTTGGTCTTCGGGAATTAGCGAATATGCGGCTTGCTGAACGCGATCGTGCAAAAATTTGTAAATAACCCGCGAAGTATCTAACTTGAGATTGATTGATTCGGATCGATCGAAAACTAAAGGAATGCGATAAGCCTCGCTCAAGGGCAGAATTAACCCTGCTTGCAAAGCTGAATAAAGTTCATTTGCTGTAGTATTAGCTGACTTTTCGCTAACAACCGACAGCACATCTAGAGCAAATTTATCTCCCACGCAAGCTGCTAGCTTCAACACTTCTTGCGTGGCTGCAGGCAGCTTTTCAATGCGAGAAGCTACCAGTTCCACCACACTTTTATCGGTGATTCCAATGGCTTGGATTTCATCAATACTCCAATACCAGCCACTTTGACTTCCCTCATTTGTAATGCGATTAAATTCAAATTTTAAAAGAGAGTCTTGATAAAGTGCTTGGAGTAATTGGGTCAAGAAAAAAGGATTGCCGCCCGTTTTATTCCAGATTAAATTAGCTAGGTTTGTTACTTTTTCTGTGCAAGTGTTAAGTGTTTCAGTGACTAATTCAGTCACATTTGGTAAATCCAGCGGTTGCAAGACGATATTATTGACAATTGTACCAGTTTTTTCAATTTCTTCTACAGTCTGAATTAAGGGGTGGGTCGGACTAACTTCATTGTCTCGATAGGCACCGATTAGCAACAAATATTGCTGGTCAGGGTCAGTTATCAGTATTTGCATCAACTTTAATGTTGCTGAATCTGCCCACTGCAAATCGTCTAAAAAGATAACTAGGGGGTGTTCTTTTTGGGCGAAAACGCGAATAAATTCTTGGAATACCCGATTGAATCGATTTTGGGATTCTACAGGGGCGAGTTCTGGGACTTCTGGCTGTTTGCCGATGATTAATTCAACTTTGGGAATTACGTCGGCAATTACTTGGCCGTCTGTTCCCAATGCTGTTAAAATTTTAGTGCGCCATATTTCTAATGAAAGTGCACTTTCTGTTAGTAATTGCCGCAGCAAGGAGTTAAATGCTTGGATTAAGGAAGCATAAGGAATGTTGCGTTTGAATTGGTCAAATTTGCCGCTAATAAAGTAACCTTTTGACCTGGTAATTGGTTTGCTAACTTCGTTGACAACGGCAGATTTACCGATGCCTGAGTAGCCTGAGACTAGCATTAATTCGCTGCTTCCTGATGGGAGCGGGTTTGGTTCTAAGGTTGCTGGTTTTTCTAACAAATTGTTGGCTAAACCCGCTCTTACACGTTCAAATGCTGCTAGTAATTCATTAACCTGATTTTCCCGACCGTACAATTTTTGGGGGATTAACAATTGGCTGAGAATATCTAAGCGTCCGGGGATGAAGTCGGCAATTTTTCCGGTGGTTTGTAACTGATGCAAAGAAGTTTCCAAGTCTGCTAACAATCCGACCGCACTTTGATATCTATCTTCGGCATTTTTTGCCATCAATTTCATCACTATCTCAGAGAGGGCGACAGGTATTTCTGAATTTATTTGATGGGGAGATATTGGTTGAACTGCGATGTGGCTGTAAACTATTTCTAATGGGTCATTGCTGCGAAAAGGTAATTTTCCAGTCAGCATTTCATATAATGTGATACCAAGGGAATAAAAGTCTGTGCGGTAGTCGAGGGTGCGGTTCATTCTCCCGGTTTGTTCGGGTGACATATAGGCTAATGTGCCTTCGACTGAGTTGGGATTGTTAAATTGCGGATTTTCTTTGTTGAGTTTTGTAGCAATGCCGAAGTCGGTGAGTTTTACTTGTTTTGTTTGCGAGTTAATTATGATGTTGCTGGGTTTAATGTCTTTGTGAATAATGTGCTGAAAATGCAGGTATTGTAAGGCTTTGACTATTTGGATGGCGATGTTTAAATTTGCTTGCAGGCTCAAGGTTTCTCTTTCCAAGAGTTTAGCGAGGGATTCGCCACCCAAGTCTTCTAAAACGATTCCTAATCGGTGGTCAAATGTTTCGATACTGATGGCTTTGACGATGTGTTCGCTGTCTAAATTTTGGCTGATTTGATATTCGTGTTTGAGCCTGGTAATGGCTTCGAGGGAGGGATATTCGGCTTTGAGAACTTTCAAAATGACTGGGGGCGCATCTGTCGGTGTTTGTCCGCGATAGATTATTGTTTCGACCCCTTCGTGCAGAGTAGAAGTTACTTGGTATTTTGATAAGGTTAACATCACTTAAGTTATAAATTAAAGGAGCCGAGCCTCATTAGATTAACACTACTTAATCTTAATTTTGTGTGATTCCGATCATGTATTTTGCGATTTCCAAATCACACGGAATATACACTAAGTAAAAATGTGGGCTTGGTGGTTGGTGTCAACAAACATCTTAAATGTAATCTCGGTCTTGTGTTTAAGTCCCGAATGCTTTCGCTGCACCGTTTTTATGGGAGATGGGAGCGATCGCACTCCGCGTCAAACAACAGGAGATGGGAGCGATCGCACTGGGCATAAAACAGGCAATTGAAGGGGTTCTCAATCGCTGACTACCGTAACTTCACAGATAGTAGCAATAGATTCCGGTTCAGGTAAAATACGCACGCGGGCGAATTTTAAACCGCTGACTCCTTGCAGTGATTCTACCATGCCGGTCTGAACTTTTGGCTCTACCCAACCTTCGCGAGACAAGTAACGCAAGTATTGTTGGTACTCTTCCCATTCGTCTTCGGTTGAATAAACTACCGTTAACATTCCTGGTTGGGTAATTCGCTCTTGTGCGTCTTTGTCAACGGCTTTTTCTATCCGCTTTTTGACGAGTTCGTAGCGGATGTCGCGAGTGCCTTTGACATCAAACATTTTTTCGGTGTTTTCGTTGTGAAAAATGTCGATAGTGGTATTCTGCACTAACACTAAATGTGCGAGTTCCATGTTGATTTGAGACTCGGCTTGCAGGCGAAAAACTGTGCGGCCGCAATCGCAAATAGCTCGCAGTTGTTCGTACCGCAAACTGTGTAGGTGAAACTGGCTGAATGTGGGGTCGATCGATTTTCCTACATAAATCATGTGATCGATGCCGTCGGTGCATTCGATGTCGCAGTAGTGGGGCAAAATTTGCTGCATTTTTTCTTGCCAGCGGGCCCAGGTTTCTTGGAGTTTGGTGCTGATTAGGTTCAGCATTTGGTCGTAGCGGTTGCGATCGCTGTAAACGCAGTTATGTTCATTTTCACAGGCTGCTTGGTAAGCTTCAACGGCTGCCTGAACCTTGGGACCGCACTGCACAAAATAGTCAAAATATACTTCTAAATGCTCGTTTAAATACTCGGCTGCTCGCACCTCCATATCGACTGTTACTTTTTGTTTTAAATGCTGAATGTAGTCGAGCAAGTCGAGCCGCAGTTGCTCGCCGAGGTGGGTAGTTTGTGTTTGGCAAACAGCATCAGCTATGACTAAACCTAAGCGAAATTGTTCGAGCAAATCAGTTTGAATGGCTCGGTTTCTTTCATCGCTAGAACCCCGAATGTCCGAAATTCCGTACAGCGGATGAACGTCAGCAAATACGATTGTTTCTGGAGGTAGTCCCCAACTTCGCCTTTCTGCTTCTTGGGCGAACCGCCACTCGACTGCGGGGTGGATATTGTGAATGTGGGTAAACCGCTCCTGGATAGCTTGCCGCAGGGCTGCAATGAATGCGGGAATGAGTTCTTGGGCGTGTTGAGCGTCAATGCCGTTGAAGTGGTTTGGCCGATCGCACAACAGCCCCACAACACCCAAAATCCGCTGCCCGCACCCCTCGCGGGTGACGGATTTGACTACCAGGGGGACCAGCAGCATTGATCGAGTTCCCATTCTCCGCAAAGTTCGATCGCACTCGGTTTCGCACTCCCTACGCAAGTCTGGCACATTCCAAACTTGATTTGCTGCTGTGGCCTTCAAAAAGTGAGAAGCTTCTAGGGAGTGCATTGAATAAAGAATCGGCTGCAAATGTTGGCCGTCTTTTGCAACTAATAGCTGTACCTGTTCGCCGTCGGGCCGCAGCAGCAAAGTGCCGTCAGCATTGAAGAGTGAGCGCAAACACCGATCGATTCTCTCAAATTTGTCTGGCCGCAGCATCGAATCTTGATCGATCAATAACTGAGTCAGCCGCCGAATTTGCTCCTGCACCGTGACATCAAAACCTTCTAGCAGCAGCAACCCTTCTACGCGGTAATTATCCAACTGCAATTGATCGGCTAAATTTTCCAGTTGATTCGGCTGCATCAGCCAAGCTTCCCGTTCCGCAACAGGCATTAATCTTAAAGAAATATCCGCAAACTCATCTATTTTTGAGTCAATTCGAGTAATTTTTAACTGTTCCGAACCCAGCCAAAATTCTATAAATCTGGGTTCTGGGTGTTTGGGTTTTTTTACACTCGCCGTGACAGGTTCGTCTAGCACCCGCAAACCGTCGATGTCAATTTGATAATATTGCTTAAATACCCAGTGCAAAAGGTGGCGACGGTACAATTGTTCTGCTGTTTTGCCGTCCCCATCCTCGAACAGTTCCAGCAGAGTGATGTCGGTTTCTGCAAACAAACCGTTGGTAGATTGAGTTGCCAAGGACGTTTCCTCCCAACCGGCCAAGCGGCAAAATGCTGCGTTAGCGTACCGCAGGGCAAAAGTTCCTGGTTGCATTACTGCGATTAAAACGCGGCGGTCGCCGAGAAATTGAAACAGTCGCTGTAAATCTTGTTTCCACGTTTTCAACGGTTCGATTTCAGAAGATTGACTGGGTACCTTGCCCGCCAAAGCTTCCAGTAACTGTTCTATACTTGGTTCGCTGGGCAGATTGTTACTGTCTTGCTTTGTTGGAACGATATCTGTCGCTGGGGATTTTACAGAGTTGTTGTTTTGATGGGAAGACGATTTAGGAGTAGACATGAGTAAAACACCTGAAAGCAGTGGATTTTGCCAAAAAATGTCAGCGATCGGCGATTATGGCTTTGTAAAGAGCTTAAATCCTGTTTGTAAAGTTTGTGTGTGGGTATCGGAAACTGGGTTTTTTCTCGGACGATGGGCCCAGGGACTTTTACTTTTATTCACAAACAACCTCTCAGTCTCGACGTTATAGGTGATATTAACGTGTTTACCGCCTGGGGGGTAACACCCATTATAAGCGGTAGACACTAGCGGATAGTGTCAGCAACTAATGCTATTTGACTCAGAGGCGAGATATACAGCAGGTTTGGGTTGAATGAAGCACAGCCCTGGTAATTGGTAATTGGTAATTACCAATTACCAATTACCAATTGGTAAGCAGGTTGCTTGTCACTAACTTAGCCAATAAAGGGCCGACCAAATTTCTAATATTACTTGCTATTTGGCAATGCAAGAATTAACATATATAATACATCTAATAGGATTTTTGAAAGGACATAGTTATGGCTTTAAGGGTTAACAATCTCATTAGCGATGTGACGGGATTTCCTGTATTTGCTGGGGGCGGGCCACGTCTTTTGGCATTCGCTACACCCGATGATATTGAGGTAGAGAATGGAAATTTGTCGTCTTTTCCCTGGGGAGTTTGGGGACTCGACGGCAACGATACTATAGCAGGTTCGTCGGATTCCAACGAACGGCTGTTAGGAAATAACGGCAATGATCTTATCGGTGGTGGCGGCGGAAATGACATAATTTACGGCGGGAAAGATAACGATCGCGTGGGTGGAAATGAAGGCAACGACGTAGTTAGGGGCGATGCCGGAAACGACGTTATTTTTGGAGGATTTGGCAACGATATCCTGCGGGGAGGGCAAGGAGACGACGATTTAGACGGCAATGAGGGCGACGATTTCATCGCGGGCGATCGGGGAGTTGACGTGCTCACGGGAGGCTTCGGTGCTGACATGTTTGTGCTCAGAAGCAACGATGAAGCATTTGGTATAGAGGGAGCAGATGTAGTTACCGATTTTAACTTTGACGAGGGCGATCGCATCGGTTTGACGGACGGTTTAACAGAACTAAACCTTTTCTTTGAAGACGACAATTTGATTGCTTACGATAACGACGGAATTATCAATGACATGGTGATTGAAAACATAATTACCGGACAGATTGTGGGGATAGTTTTAGACACGGACAACTTTGAACTTGTCGGTGCATTTGAACAGGCAAGTCCGTTTGCTTTGGCAGTTAACGGTTCTCAATTCCAGTTTTTGGCTTAGTTATTTGTAGGAAATTAGACGGGCTATAGAGCGAGTTCCGGGTAGGGTACACGGCAGTTTTGCGTCGGACACGGCACTGCCGTGTCCCTACAGATAGCGGAAAATCTATCTCTAAGCAACTGTACTTTGCAGAAGTATTAAAACAGTAATAGTTGTTTTTGCACAAGCACCCGTTTTGACGATATCTTCGCCATAAATTGCAAAATTAGCTGTATCTGTCACCAGTTTAAATTGATCAAAAAACAAGCGGTGGCGGGTCGGGATTTATTATTACCAAACAAGGCTCAACTTACACGGTTTTGACAGCTAATCACGTTGTTGCTGCTCCGGATACCTATACGATTCGCACTTCTACAGGAAAAGACTATCAAGTAACCCGTAGTGTACTATTGCAGAAAGGCCAGAATGCTCCTGATTTAGCAGTCGTAACATTTAAGAGAACTAAATCTTATCCAGTTGTAACTTTAGGCGATTCTGAACAAGCGGCAGTTGGTACACCAATTTTTGTCTTTGGCTATCCAGGTCTTCCGGCTACCATAACAGACCCAACTGAACGCAATTTTGAATTTTCACCAGGCTTTGATATGAATCGGGCGCTGAGCCTGTGCCACTTGTGCGTCAACAGTCGCTAGACTAAAAGACAACATCCCATGAAGGAACAAACCTCTGCACCAATGGACTCGCTTCATAAAAATATCCTGCTCATACCTTAATAAACTAATATAAAGGATGAGCTGTGTAGGAAAAATCCTAACTTTAGACAGATGACAAATAGGACTTACGCACATCCTTGGACGCACTGCAACCAAAGAAAGCGGGTTTTTTATCGAATATGCAGGCTGTAACGAAGTATTTTGGTAAAAAAAACCGGTTTCTGGGTTCTCATGCGTTAGTCCTAATTGTACGAAATCTCAGGTATTATGAATGGCCTAAACTCCAGCTTGTTCCTAATCTAGGGATATTGCCGAAGTTTTAACACTGGCAGATGAGCTAGGTATACTGGAGGTCGATCGAGTTCCCAACGATATCATCAATGATAATGAAGAATAATAAAAATTATAAAAATAGCGAGGAATTAGGTAAATCACCGCCTAAATATCTCATAGTAATAGGTTATTTGTTAGCAGTAGTTGCTACTTTAATATGGGCTGGTAACTTCATTGTTGCCCGAGCTTTTAATCAAGATATTCTACCTGTAGGACTAGCCTTTTGGCGATGGACTATCGCTGTTATAACTCTGACACCATTCGCCATTAAAACGACAGTCGCCGACTGGAAAATGGTACAAAAACATCTGCCATACTTGGCAGTGTCGGGTTTTTTAGGCGTGACTGCTTTTAACACATTAATCTATATTGCAGGTCACACAACACAGGCCACAAACTTGTCATTAATCGCTGCTTGTTCCCCTATTTTTATCGTACTAATGTCTAGAATTTTTTATAGGGAAATTATATCTTTGACGCGGTTCGCGGGAATTGCGATCACAGTCAGCGGTGTTATACTTTTACTCGCGGGAGGTTCTTTAGAAAAATTACTCCATATTTCTTTCGCCATTGGCGATATTTATATGCTATTGGCGGCCATAATCTTCGCGGGCTACACCATGTTAGTCAAACACAAGCCATCGACCATGCACATCACAACCTTTAGCTTATGTACTTTTAGTTTAGGGCTATTATTTTTAGTACCCTTATATGCCCTTGAATGTTGGATTTATCATCCTGTTGTCTTTAATCCAGCTATCGTGAGGGCATTGCTCTACGTTGGAGTGCTTTCTTCAGTAGTGGCTTATCTCGCATGGAATCAGGCGATCGCCCTAATTGGCCCTTCCCGCACAGCTTTAATTTACTACATGATTCCAGTCTTTAGCGGTCTTGGTGCGCGGCTTATTCTCAATGAACCGATCGCCTTAGTTCATCTCTTTAGTACATTGTTAATCCTCGCAGGCATTATTATCACTAATAGACAGTAACTATATAACACAAGATCCCAACTCATAGCGCGTTAATCCGCCAGCATCAGCGGTTAAAAAATAAAAACATCCAACTTTTCCCAAAACTTGCATCCAAACAGCCCCATTTAGCCCTAAAATAAAAAAGACTGACTAGCCAACAATGCCCTATGTTTGAAGCCCTTGCCGATCGACTCGAATCCACCTGGAAAAAACTGCGCGGACAGAATAAAATCTCCGAGTCTAACATCCAAGACGCCCTCAAAGAAGTCCGTCGCGCCCTCCTGGAAGCCGATGTCAACCTCCAAGTCGTCAAAAACTTCATCGGAGAGGTAGCAGCCAAAGCACAAGGAGCAGAAGTAGTTTCAGGCGTCCGTCCCGACCAACAATTCATCAAAATCGTTCACGACGAACTCGTGCGCGTCATGGGGGAAACCAACGTACCCCTCGCCACCGCCGAATCCGGGCCCACAGTGATCCTGATGGCAGGTTTGCAAGGAACCGGGAAAACCACAGCTACCGCCAAACTAGCGCTGCACCTCCGCAAACAAAATCGTACCGCACTGCTAGTCGCAACCGACATTTATCGACCAGCCGCGATCGACCAATTGCTGACCCTGGGCAAACAAATCGACGTACCAGTATTTGAATTAGGCAAAGACATTGACCCCGTAGAAATTGCCCGCCAAGGCATCGAACACGGTAAACAAATTGGCATTGATACCATCATCGTCGATACCGCAGGCCGCCTGCAAATCGACCAAGACATGATGGCAGAATTGGGCCGCATCAAACAAACAGTACAACCCCACGAAACACTGTTAGTTGTTGATGCCATGACCGGCCAAGAAGCAGCCAATTTAACCCGCACCTTTCATGAACAAATCGGCATTACCGGCGCAATCTTAACCAAATTAGACGGCGACAGCCGCGGCGGTGCAGCCTTGTCAGTGCGACAAATATCCGGCGCGCCGATTAAATTTGTCGGAGTTGGCGAAAAAGTGGAAGCATTGCAACCATTTTATCCCGATCGCATGGCATCGAGAATACTAGGCATGGGCGATGTCTTGACCCTCGTAGAAAAAGCGCAAGAAGAATTCGACATCGCCGATGCCGAAAAAATGCAAGAGAAAATGCTCACGGCAAAGTTTGACTTTACCGACTTTCTCAAACAAACCAGACTGTTAAAAAATATGGGTTCCCTAGGCGGCATCATGAAAATGATTCCGGGGATGAACAAACTCTCAGACGAACAAATGCGGCAGGGAGAAGTGCAGCTAAAACGCACCGAAGCCATGATTAATTCGATGACAGTTGAAGAACGCCGCAATCCCGAACTTTTAGCAAGTTCTCCATCCCGCCGCCGCCGCATTGGCAAAGGCGCCGGCTACGCGGAAAACGACGTAACTAAGCTGGTGAGCGATTTCCAGAAAATGCGTACAATGATGCAGCAAATGAGTCAAGGCAACTTTACAGGAATGGGAGGATTGCCGGGAATGCCCGGAATGCCCGGAATGGGTGGCCCCGGAATGCAACCCGGTTCCCGTGGCTATATGGGTGCCCAGCAGAAGAAGAAAAAGAAAAAAGATAAGCCAAAAAAAGGTTTCGGACAGTTGTAAAAAGTGGGGGCTGGTTTCACTAAATAATTGGCTACCACCGATAATCTCGTAAACCAGCCCCCACCCACCCCAATATTCCTTTATTACTATTGGTGGAAGATGTAATAACTATTAAACTTTAACTCTTTTCTTGTAGCCACTTTAATTGTATGCAAGCCCATCCGGCTTTCATCTTCACTCCAATATCGCACTTTTTTCCACTGTTTTAAAAAGCTCTCACTCTGACTCAAGCTGCCTTTGATTAAAAATGACAGTTTTTTTAAAATTCCTCTGGTGCTCCTGATTTTTGCTTTTCACTTACTGGGCGCGGCACTTTTAATTTGCTTTTGAGCCGATATCTTGCCCACTGATGTACTGTTCGATATGCTAGTTTTACTTCACAGCAGCTTGTCAACCATTGATGTACTTCTTTATAGCTACTGAATCCTTCGGGTTGTTGCAATTCCTGTGATAATTTCTCTACGGTTTCTGGATTCATTATTCAAGGTCGAACCGAACGGGGTTTCTGGATTAATAATTCTTCTATTCCCCCCGAGCGATAGCTAGACAGCCATCTTTGTATTGTGGTACGATGTTTACCGGAGTAAATAGATTCCGTTGTACTTCATACCAATTGCTAATTATTTTTTCAACGCGCATAAACTCCCGTCTAACAAAAGCTTGAAGTGAACAAAAGATGTGAGTCTTGATTGCATGAGTATCTCTAACCATGAACCGACAAATTCCACAGACTTGTTTTATGGCTCGATGAAAGGTTTCAATTGCCCAATGGGTATCATGAATTGTTATAAATTCATTTCTAGTTATATCCTTAATTTTTTCCTCATCGGGAAGATACAAAATATAATGTCTAGAGTCTTCTTTTTTAAAGTCGCACCTTTACAACTTGACAAATCCAAATTCTTTCTGATGAGTTCTCAATCCTGACTCTGAAATTA
Organism: Microcoleus sp. Pol11C2; assembly: GCF_036701505.1. NCBI lineage: Bacteria > Bacillati > Cyanobacteriota > Cyanophyceae > Oscillatoriales > Microcoleaceae > Microcoleus > Microcoleus sp. Pol11C2. The sequence goes on along the minus strand of NZ_JAUBQX010000079.1, from coordinate 417 downwards.
CCAGATTCCTTACTTGGCAATACTTATGTGGCTCGTTTGAGACAGTTATGTTTTTTTCAATACCGAATAGAAAACCCAATTTCTGGTTTTTTAGAAATTTTAAGTTTTCTACTCCTGAAGACCAACTGTCTCCTGTCACTATTCTTGGCTTGACTCCCCAGCTTATTATTTCACTTACCATCTCTCTAAAATAATCGTTTTTTTTTCTCCTTGTTGTCATATATTCTGTAATTTATGGACACTAAATTACCATTAATATCGCTGTAAGATAGAGTGATTAAATTTAACCCCATAATTGTTTTATGAGCTTTTCCTGACCAAAAATAACTGATTAACTCGGCAGGGTAAGCGCATCTCAAAGTCTATTGACAACAGGGTCTTGAGGCATCATCATGTGGAAATAAACAACCAGCGAGA
>NZ_JAUBQX010000078.1:0-18749 GCF_036701505.1 Microcoleus sp. Pol11C2 | reverse complement strand
ATTCATTTTTTTTGTCATAATCAAGTATTGCATATAATTGTACCGTACTCATGATAATGATTTAGGATTGCTATATAATGAGGACCTGAATCTAAGTAGGAGTTGAGATGTCCCAAAAGCAATCGGCAGAAAAATTTGTGGAGCATGAAGTCCCAGCTTTATTGGAACTCAAAAATTTTATTGCCAGTAATCCTGACCCAAGAGAACTAAAAAGAGCATTGGCTATCCGTATGTTAATTGAAGGAACCGACCGCCAAACTATTCAAAATATTTTGGGAGTATCATCTCCATTTATCAGCAAGTGGAAAATTAATTATGCGTTGCATGGAATTGAAGGTTTGCGCTTACATCATAAAGGCTCGCGGGGGAAACTTAAACCAGAAGAACGAGCCCAAGTCATCCAATGGTTATCCAATAAAAAATACTGGGATTTATCCGAATTATCAAATCATATAGCGGAGCGGTATCAGATTGAATTTCAATCCAAAGCTAGCTATTATCAACTTTTTAAATCGGCGGGGATTAGCTGAAAAAAATCTCAAAAGAAGAACCAAAAGCGTGATGAAAAACTCGTCAAAAAAAAGCACCAAGAAATTTGTGAAATTCTTGAAGAACATCGAGAAGCTATAGAATCGAGAGAGCTGGTTGTGTATTTTATTGATGAGTGTCATCTTCTTTGGGGAGATGTCTGTGGCTATCTTTGGGGAAGGCGCAATGAAAGAATAGAAATACCCCTGGTGAATCAAAGAGAAAAACAAACTTATTATGGAGCAGTAAATTATTTAACAAAACAGTTTGTTCTGCGAGAATAGGCAACGGCAAATTCTGAGAATACAGTCGGTTTCTTAAAAAAATTACAATCTTTAAATCCCGAAGCTAGACATTTGATCATTTGGGATGGAGCCAGCTATCACCAATATAAAGAGATGAAAGCTTACCTAGAAGAAATTAATCAAGGCAAAAAGCGGAATGAATGGCCTTTAACTTGTGTCCTGTTTGCTCCCAATGCTCCCGAACAGAATCCGGTCGAAGATATTTGGCTTAATGCCAAGACTTGGGTGAGGAAATTTGGTAATCGTATCGGTTCTTTTTCCTTGGTTAAATGGTTCTTAAATTTTACCATACATGAACAAAGCTTTGACTTTCCCAAGTTACACAAATTTGGTAGTTTTGAACCAAAACTCAATGGAACTGCTGCTCGATCGAACCCTTAATTAATTTATGAATGATTTACGAGCGCTATATCTATAATTTTGATGCTAATGATGGCTGGATTGACTGCAAACAGGGCAAGAGGCTGTCGTTTTTTGTGATTTTATTACTAATATTAATGTTTCTCCTGTCTGTTTGTAATCTTCTACTACGACACCGGGCAAATTGAGAATACTTGTCATTAACTTGTTCATTATTTATTCGATAGTCACAATTATCATGAACCTTTAACTAACATTTGAGCAGCGGTAAGTACGGAAGAGCCTAAAAAAGGCACAACCATACTATAAAAAGAGTGTAGAAACAATCAAAAGATGGTTGGGAGAGATTGGGGGGTATTTTGAAGAAAGAACAACTAATGGGATAGTAGAGGGAATTAATACTAAATTACAGCTATTAAAAAGGTGTGGTTTGGGATTTAGAAATTTGATAAATTTTGAAATACGGGCATTACTTTTTTGGCATTTTCCTAAAAAATGAGCAGCGGTAAGTACGGAAGAGCCCTGAAACCTGACCATTGTGGTATTATTGCCTGCACGCGACATGACGATATGCCTATACTGAGTGCGAATATTAATGATGCGATATCTACTGCTGAGATCCTGACGGTAAAAGTGATTCGTGTCTATCGTTATGGGCCGCCGTCCATATCTTAATTGAATTTAATAATTCTATGACTGCTACAACCGATCGCCCTTTAAAACATTTTTGCATAGAAGACTTGAAAAGTGCCGACCTCGCAGGCATTACTCTAATCTCCCAACTTTTAACCTTGCGCTTATACTTTACATTGGGAACCGGGATTTATGACACTTCCATCGAATTATATCAACTCATTCATCAGGTAATCTCTCAACCAGTCAACTCCGACTCAGAAGAGTCTTGCTTCTGGGTGGGTAACGCAGAATTAAGACAATTGACAGAAGATAAGAGTCAAACTTTATCTACTTTGCCCTATCCTTTTCAAAATCAAGCAGGTTTGGTTGAGACAGGTTCGTCGCCCCTTTTCTACTTTCGACTGGAAGGGGGTATTTATATCGAAGTAGTTTGGGGTAGTTACAAAATTTTTCAAGAATTGGAATCGGCGGTTTCAACCGCGTCTACACCAACGAAAACCTGATGGTGCGCGGGTTGAAGCTTTAGGGTGCGTCGCCATCTACAATCTCCAAGTAAGATGCAAATCTCACATATCCGCACCCTACAAATTAGACTAGTGGACGCACTCCGCCTTCATAACCGAGTTTTTTACCGAATCTGCGAGATCGAACGAAGTATTTTCATAAAAAAAAACGGTTTCTGGGTCCCATGCGTAAGTCCTATACAATATAAACAATATCATTCCTAAAATAAATGATTTGCTGTATCAATCCCGACTGCCCCAATCCTCAAAACCCAGACGGACAAACATATTGCATCAGTTGTGGTCTTCAACTCGTACCCATCCTGCGAAATCGCTTCCGCATGATCAAACTCCTCGGTCAAGGTGGCTTCGGCAGAACCTATTTAGCAGAAGATATTGATAGACTAAATCAACCCTGTGTCGTTAAACAATTAGCACCAGATGTCCAGGGAACTTGGGCGATTAACAAAGCGGTAGAATTATTTCAGCAAGAAGCCAGACAACTGCAACAGCTAGGACAACATCCCCAAATTCCATCACTAGATGCCTACTTTGAAGACAAAAAATATTTGTATCTCGTACAACAGTTTGTTGATGGGGATAATTTGTTGACCCTTTTCCAAAATCAGGGAATTTGGCAAGAAGACCAAGTTAAGCAACTATTACTCGAACTTCTACCTGTTCTCAAGTTTGTTCACGAACAAAAAATTATTCACCGAGATATCAAGCCTGAGAATATTATGCGCCGTCGCAGCGACGGTGTGTTAATGCTGATTGATTTCGGAGTTTCCAAACAGTTGTCGGGAACAGTGATATCAAGACAGGGAACGCAAATTGGTTCGCATGGTTATGCACCGCTTGAACAAATGCAAGGGGGTGAAGCTTATGCAGCCAGCGATTTGTTCAGTTTGGGGGCGACGGCTTTTCATCTACTGACAGGGGTACATCCTTATGGTTTGTGGACGGAACACGGTTATAGTTGGACTGGAAATTGGCAGCAACATTTGAAAAGTCCCATAGACAAGGGATTGGAATTGATTTTATCTAAGTTGTTGGCAAAAGATATCCAGCAGCGCTATCAATCAGCCGATGAAGTTTTAATAGATTTTCAACGTCAGTCACTACCAACTCCCGCACCGATACTAAATCCCACAATTCCTCTGATTCCACAACACTCTTTGCCGTTACAAACTAACACAACAAGGCGAGGTTTATTGCAATTAGCAGGTTTTGCTGGGGGAGGATTTGCATTAGCTTTGCTGAGTCAAAGTTTGTTGAAGAACAAATCTTCTTCATCTTCACCAAATCTTCCACCTTCATCCAAAAATGAGCAGCCATCTCCTAAGTCATCAGCTCAAAAATCATCTCCAAAAACTACAGCTAAAAAATCATCGCCAAAACCATCTCCAGAATCTGTAGCAGAAAGTCCATCGCCAAAAACATCTCCAAAAATATCTCCAAAACCGACACCAGAAACTCCAAAACCTCAGCCATTTTCCAATGCTTTAAAAAGCTTTATTTTTGAAACAGTGACAGTCAACTCAAGGGGGCAAATTGCCAACCGCCGTCCAGGAAAAGCACAGGCTTTTATAGAAAATATTGGGAATGGTATTACTCTAGACATGGTAGCAATTCCTGGGGGCAGTTTCGTGATGGGTTCCCCCGATACGGAAGCCGGACGAAGTAGCTATGAAGGGCCGCAGCGTACCGTGAATATGCCTGCTTTTTTTATGGGTAAATATGAGATTACTCAAGAACAATACCAAGCGGTGATGGGAAATAACCCTTCTGAGTTCAAAGGTGCCAAACTTCCTGTTGAAAAAGTAAGCTGGAATGACGCTGCGGAATTCTGCAAGCGACTTTCTAAAAAAACAGGCAAGACTTATCGCTTAGCTTCACAAGCGGAATGGGAATATGCTTGTCGCGCCGGAACCAAAACACCTTTCTCTTTTGGTGAAACAATTACCCCGGATTTAGTTAATTATAATGGCAATAATCCCTACGCTGGGGCATCGAAGGGACTTTTCCGCAAACAAACAACTAATGTCGGGAGTTTTGGGCCCAATGCTTTTGGACTTTATGATATGCACGGAAATGTTTGGGAATGGTGCAGTCATCTCGACAACGATCGCCCGGTGCGGTGTGGCGGTTCTTGGAAGGACACTGCGGTGAATTGTCGCAGTGCCTATCGTCTTAGCAATTCGGCGGGCGATCGTTATTCGGACATCGGTTTTCGCGTGGCTTTTGTGTCCGCCTAGTCTCGGGTTTTCCGTGTACAGTAGTCTCCCGCGAGGCCTCTTCTTTTAAGACTCGGCGGTTGAAACCGCGCATACACGAGACTTTACCTCGATGGTGCGCGGGTTGAAGGCGTAGGGTGCGTCGCCCGAAACAATCTGCAAGTTCGATCGACAATTTCACAGCGACGCACCACAAATCAGTAATGTGCGTCGCCCGAAACAATCTGCAAGTTCGATCGACAATTTCACAGCGACGCACCCTACAAATTAAATTGAAAAACTTATCTGCTCCGTGCTATTGCCATAACTTGCCGGGCCAAAATTGACTTTACATGGCCGCACAGATTCCCCTGATGATATAGTAGGTCAATTTTATGAATAAGTCAAGCTCGATCGCCCTTAAATCCTAATATTTGAAAAAGCCCGTCAAGCAAGTTTCTAATTTATTTTCCATTGCACGATCGCCTATTTCTTTGTTCCCTTCTGCTGGGACGAGAGTTTGGCTTTTAAGCGATTTCAAGAGACTGTTGGCGAATTTAAAAATGGTGTTACCCCTCACCCCTAAAAATGGTGGCTCTGGAATAAATATTTAATTAACCATATAGCTATTAACTAGCGAGAGCGAAGCCAAATGCTGCATTGGAGATGTGAGGGGTAACACCCTTGGCGAATTCGCCAACAGTATTTTTTAATCACCGAATCCCTCGCCCACCATTAATCAAGGTTAATATAGGATTTGGCGGCGATCGATACTACAATGCCATTAAACGCCGCATCGCTTCTGTCTGAAATGCTACACGAGTTGGAAATAATGACAGATCCGTGGCAAGATTAAGGGAATGTTAAGTTATGCGACGCTTTCGCAAACAAGATTTCCCGCTGAAACTGTCCCCCTAACCCACCTTCCCCATTAGGAACCCACCCATCTATGATTCCCAACCATTCCTTCGCGGCTGACGAGCATTCTAGCAAACCCGACAAGCCCGAGGAAGCTTGTGGCGTTTTCGGTATCTACGCACCGGGTGAAGATGTCGCCAAGTTGACCTACTTCGGTTTGTATGCTTTGCAGCACCGCGGTCAGGAATCAGCAGGAATTGCCACCTTTGAAGGTGAAAAAGTCCACCTGCACAAAGATATGGGACTGGTTTCCCAAGTCTTTAACGAATCGAGTTTAGGTCACTTGCCCGGTAACTTAGCAGTAGGCCACACTCGCTACTCTACTACCGGCTCGTCGCGGGTTGTCAACGCTCAACCTGTTGTCGTCGAAACCCGTTTGGGAAGTCTCGCATTGGCACATAACGGGAATCTTGTCAATACCAAAGAATTGCGGGAAGAATTGCTGTCTCGCAAGTGCGAGTTTGTCAGCACGACGGATTCAGAGGCGATCGCCGTGGCGATCGGTTCCGAGGTAGACAAGGGCAAAGACTGGCTTGAAGCAGCGATCAGCGCCTTTGCTATGTGCCAAGGAGCCTTTAGTTTGACGATCGCCACCCCCAAAGGCGTGATGGGAGTCCGCGACCCCCACGGCGTCCGACCGCTGGTAATTGGCATCCTCCCCACAACTCCGGTACGATACGTTTTAGCATCGGAAACTTGTGGTTTGGATATTATCGGTGCTGAATTTTTGCGAGACGTAGAACCGGGGGAATTAGTTTGGATTACAGAGGAAGGTATGGCTTCCTTCCACTGGAGTCAGCAGCAGAAGCGCAAACTTTGCATCTTTGAAATGATCTATTTTGCTCGACCGGACAGCCAGATGGAAGGTGAAAGTTTGTACAGCTACCGGTTGCGGATCGGGCGTTTGTTGGCAGCAGAATCTCCGGCTGATGCTGATATAGTCATCGGCGTTCCCGATTCTGGAATCCCGGCGGCGATCGGCTTTTCTCAAGCTTCCGGCATTCCTTACGCCGAAGGATTGATTAAAAACCGCTACGTCGGGCGCACTTTTATTCAACCGACTCAGACAATGCGCGAGTCAGGAATCCGCATGAAACTAAACCCTCTCAAAGATGTGTTGGAAGGAAAGCGGGTAATCATTATCGACGATTCGATCGTGCGCGGTACTACCAGTCGCAAAATCGTCAAAGCCTTGCGGGATGCTGGCGCAACCGCAGTTCACATGAGAATTTCCTCGCCGCCAGTGACTCATCCTTGTTTCTACGGGATCGACACCGACAATCAAGATCAGTTGATTGCTGCTACTAAGTCAGTCGCAGAAATCGGCGCCCAAATTGGGGTTGATTCTTTGGCTTTCTTAAGTTGGGATGGAATGCTGAAGGCGACTAACGAAGACCCGATGAGTTTTTGTTCCGCGTGTTTCACTGGCGATTATCCGATCGACGTTCCAGAAATGGTAAAACGGTCTAAGCTCATATTAGAAAAAGCTGGAACCTAAAAAATCAAAAAGCGAGAAAGCAATCGCCCGTCACTTTCCGCAATTTAGGGATTTTCAAGTTTTTCTGGTAAGTCATTGCCAGAATGTGTGTAGAAATGTTACATTAACTTAGCTTTAGCAATTCTTGCAGAATTGGTGAACTTTAGTAAACAGTCGCTTGGGTACCACTGGTGTGAAACCCAACACTCGGATTGGAGATTGGAGATTGGAGATTGGAGATTGGAGATTGGAGATTTGTGCTTGAATCTAAAATCGCCAATCTAAAATCGATGGTTTTTCCCTACACTCTCGTTCACAATTATTGCTCGAAGCGCTGTATGCTACCTGCAGACTGGAGGTAGTTCCTCCAGATGTCCACTCTCAGATTGAAATCGCATTTCGCACCAACAACGGGCACATGAGATTTTTTCAGATAACAGGGTCGATCGCACTAATTTTTCCCACACAAGTATTCCACAAGCCAACTTGCTTGAGAATCGCGGACGGGCTAATCCTGCGAACTAAAGAACTTTAGAAACCCTTGCAGAGTAAAAATATGGCTCCTTGCAGGTTGAATGTTACCTCACCTGCATAGGGATACAGCCCCCCGACTCCTGTCCGGGAGAGCCAAAGAATTTAGATCTTAGTTTAAGCCCCCAGATTCATCTGTGGAGTGAATCTAAAATCTAAAATCTAAAATCTAAAATCGATTGACTGTTACAAGGCGGAATGCGGTTTCTCAAGTCAGCTTAAATCGGAAACTTCGTGCAATCAAATACTGTTCTCAATCCCGCGAGCAATCAAGGCTCATCCTCTCGTACAGCAGAGTTACCTTTTACTCTTCAAGATATCAAGGCAGCTATTCCAGCCCACTGTTTTGAACCCTCGGCATGGAGATCTCTGGCTTATTTCTTTTTAGATCTTGGAATTATCGCAGGTTTGTATGCGATCGCCTACACCCTCGATTCCTGGCTTTTTTACCCAATCTTTTGGTTGATGCAGGGAACCATGTTTTGGGCATTGTTTGTAGTGGGCCACGACTGCGGACACGGTTCATTTTCTAAGAGCAAATGGCTCAACAACCTGATCGGACACCTCTCCCACGCTCCTATTCTCGTGCCCTTCCACGGTTGGCGGATTAGTCACAGAACCCACCACGCAAATACAGGCAGCTTAGATAACGATGAAAGCTGGTATCCGGTATCGGAGAGCAAATACAATCAAATGCCTTGGTACGAAAAGCTGGGACGCTTTTATTTGATGTTATTTGCCTACCCAATTTATCTATTTCGCCGATCGCCCGATCGGGCAGGTTCTCACTTCATGCCCGGTAGCCCGATTTTCCGTCCGTCCGAAAAATGGGATGTGTTGACGAGTTCCGCATCCTTGGTACTGATGGTAGGCTTTTTAGGCGCGCTAACATATCAGTTTGGTTGGCTGTTTTTACTTAAGTTCTACTTGGTTCCCTATGTAGTGTTCGTGATGTGGCTGGATTTGGTAACATTCCTGCACCACACAGAAGCCGATATTCCTTGGTATCGCGGTAAAGATTGGTCTTTCTTGAAAGGTGCATTGTCTACGATCGATCGCGACTACGGAATTATCAATTCTATCCATCACGACATCGGCACTCACGTAGCCCACCACATTTTCTCGACAATGCCGCACTATCACTTGAAGGAAGCAACCGAAGCCATCAAGCCAGTGTTGGGCGATTATTATCGCAAGTCAACCGAGCCAATTTGGAAGAGCTTTATTCGCTCTTACTGGGATTGTCATTTTGTCTCGGATACAGGTTCTGGAGTTTACTACGAATCACCTAACAGTCGGCGATCGGCTGAAGTTAAGTAGCTTAAATAAACAATAGAATACGCAAAAACCCGGCTTCTTAAAGAAACCGGGTTTTTCATTATTTTTGGGCGTGTTTCATTAGATGTTCCACATCTGGAGGGGTAACAAGCCGCCCGAAACCCAGAGTGGGTAAAGATGCAGCCGAATTATAGTAAAAAAAGATAGGGAGTCAAATCGTTACACAGTCGCTTATGCCCAAAATAAATGTTACCAATATTTTATCGGCGTTGCTGAATCAAGGTATGAATACTGCTGGAACGGGAACATCCTGAAATTTTAGGTAATGTATTAATAATTTAATAGAGTGCCTGATCATTTCCGCGCACTTAGAATAACAAAGAGTCTTGCGATGTAGTCTTGCCAGATAATGTCTCAACCTCGTATTTTCCCCTTCTACTCGTGTCATATAAGTCTTGCTGATGATGTGATATTCATCAGGAATAAACATCGGATAGACTGGCCATCCATCCGTGACATAAAAATAGCATTTCCAGGCACTTACCGTGTCCCACAACGATTCAAACGTCTCGGAACCATGATCTCCTAATACCCATCCTAAAATTCCTGACCGCAAGTAGTCAACGGCTGTCCACAGCCAGATTTTGTGGTTTTTTTTTCACATAAGTCTGTAATTCATCAAGGTCACCGACTTCTGGCATGACTTCGGGGTCATAAGCATCTGGTAACAGTTTTCCGACTTGTTTTACCCAATTTATTACCGTGGTATGATGAACTCCCTTAACTCGTTCTATCGCCCGTAAACCCATACCATTTACGTACATTTTTAGGCAATCACGTTTGATGCTCTCGCTATAACCTCGATGGGGCTCATACTGATTGATGAATTGACGACCACATTGGACACAAATGTGATTCTGTTTTCCTTTCTTCTTACCGTTTTTACGGATATGGGTTGATTTAGATTCGGGGCATTGCATAAATTATTCCTCCTATTCATACTCTAACTCAGCAATGCCCATCTTTGATTGTTAAGAAAAAGAATTAGGTTTTAGCTTTAAAAAGCCATCAAAAACTCCTCTACAAAGCTGTGGAATAGTGGTTTGAGGTAGCGAACAAAAAAGATTATTTAGGCAAAGAGTAAAATTCTTATGAGCGAGTAGAAGCGGGAGAGCATCGAGTGGAAAAAAGACAAATCTGGACTGTTGATGTATCCGAGTTACCACATCTGCATAATCAAGAATTATGCAGGCGCTTAAAAACAGTTGTCATGATAGTTAGTGAAGGACGGGTGTGGAATAAAACCACGACTGAAGCTCGTTTTTACTTGAGTAGTTTGAGCAGTAATGCTGAGACAATTGCTGGGGCGCTCCGCAGTCATTGGCGCATTGAAAATAGCTTACATTGGACGCTAGACGTTACATTTTGTGAATATGAAAGCCGAATTCGGAAACAAAACTCTCCCGAAAATTTTGCACTTCTACCTCGCCAGTGCTATAAACTTACTGAAACAAGAAAAAACTTCAAAACAAAGTCTAAAAATGAAACGGTATCAAGCCGCAATGGACAATAATTATTTAGTTAAAATTTTAAAATATCCCAGTTAATACTCGAAATATATAGCCTTTCTCATAAATATGAGGTACAATAACAGCAGTGAGTAAACCAATTCCAAATATTTTGTGATGTAACTTCATTAAATGCAAACCAAGAGTGCTTTTGCTAACTCTTGATAGAACAGAGAATATTTTTAAGTTTTGACCATAAATTTTCAAGGGGGGAGAAGTCCGGCGAATAGGGCGACAAGTATATTAATTTTGCCCCCTTTTTTGTGATGGCTTTTTCTACTTCTTCTCCGGTATGAATAGTACAATTATCCATCACTACACAATTACTTTTCCCTAATTTTGGTACGAGTTTTCGGATGATAAAAACCTCAAATGTAATTGCATCGATTGTACCTATTAAATTGACTGAGGTTAGGACTTCATTGACCGATATAGATCCAATTATTGAGACATTTCTTCCACGTTTATTCGGTTTTGTACCTGGGTTATTGAACCTTTTAGAGACCGAGCATATAACCTAACCATTGCCAAGTTAACTCCAGATTCATCACTGAATATTAAGTCTTTGAAACAAACTTCTCGGATTTTTGGCCAGAACTCAGATCGCAGGTTCAGAACTCTGTCAGTACCTTTATAGGAGGGGAAAAGAGTTTTTTTTAAAGTCATGTTTAAGAGTTTTGTCATTCTTCCCATCGTTGCTATGCTGATGGTAAAACCAATTTTTTGGTAGAGTAAATAACGGAGTTATTCGAGAGTGGCATCATCCGAAGCTTCAATCAATTCTGCTAAAATCAGCAGTTGTTCTGCATTCAGTTTTAATTTGACTCCGCATCGCTCAGTCCGAGGAGCAATATTTTGGGTCTCACGATACTGTTTAATCGGCTTTTGGACGAAACTAAAGGCTACACAAAAACGCTTGGCTATTGCTCTTTGTGACAGCGGTTCATTATGCTACACATCCATAATTTTTTGTCTAAAATCAATCGAATAAGTTTTCATTTTTACTAATGTGTGATACTTTCTACAATCATTGATAGTTGTCAGTCGAGTGAATGCTGTGGGTCGAGCAAATGCTGTGAGCGCTCATTTCATTATATCTGCATGACATTTTCTGGTTCTATATTTTTCCCTTCGTTCAAGTCAGTTACATGATACCTCATCTTTCTGATAAAGGCTATAATAGCAATCTAAGAAGGAAAATTATCCGGCTTTAAGAAGTTCAGAAAATCTTAAGGTAGTGATTTAATCTGATCAAATTTGGTTAAAATTAAAAATTTTGAGAAGGTTTTTTTAGTTATTTAGTAATGCAAAAATTTACGTTTGTGTCAAATTAATTTAGATGCGTTTACCCTAGGGATTAAACAAGTTTCTAGCCCGGTTTCAAACACGGTTCGATTACAAGAACCATCAACAGTAAACGGAGCCAATAACTCACCATCACTGGGGGGCAATAATCATATTAACTCGCCCTTGTCGAATGCCATTTTTTAAAGCATAAAAGCTGCTCCCTTTAGCATTCCAACCATAGCTATAATTTTCTCTACTACCCATCCCAGACTCATCTATATACACTATGTCCTGTGGTACAGACAGCGCTATATCTTGTTTAAAGAGAAGTCGTTTAACTTCATCTCTTTCTTGATAACCATAAGTTTTTTTACGCGTAAACCATTTTTTTTAATTCCCGTGATATAGTGCGATTACTAATTTCTTCTGTCCATAGTTTTGCCATCTCTACTTGAGTTTTATCTCCATTAACCTCGACAAATTTTGTAAATTTTTCCCAATCAGTAATTTTGTGTCCATGGTAGTGGCCAAGAAGTAATGATGGTAAGATAGTAGCCTTGATAAGTTTTTTGTCAACTCTGCCGCATTGTCCCGCTTGCTCTTCTGCCCGAATCGTGAAAAAAGGTCCTCTGGACACGGGAAAACAAAGATTTAAATGTTACGAGTATGGTCGGCAATTTGCCCTTAAATCCAGACAAGAAGGTGATCGACTCAGCGACCAAAGAACTAATCGACCGATTATTGCTAGAACGCCTCTCTCTTGCCGAAATCGCCCGTGCTCTCAAGGTTTCGCAGCAATGGATCCAAGATTATGTTAACCGGAAATACGCCCTCTTTACCCCGAACTGTACAGGTGTCATCAAAAAAAAAAGGAAAGCTCACGATTCAATGTAATGAATTATGGTCATTTGTAGACCATAAAGGCAATAAACAGTGGATCTGGTTAGCTTTAGACGCCAAGACCCGTGAAATTGTCGGAGTTTACATTGGGGCAAGAGACTCGGCCGCCGCGAGTGAATTATGGAAATCATTACCGCGGGTCTATCGACAATGTGCCGTCGTCTACACGGATTTCTGGGCGGCTTACTCGAATGTGTTACCAAGTAATCGGCATCAGGCGGTCCGGAAAGAAACGGGTAAAACCAGTTATATCGAGCGCTTCAATAACACTCTCCGACAACGGGTGTCTCGTTTGGTACGAAAGACCTTATCTTTTTCTAAGTCATTCAATAATCACATGGGTGCGATTGGGTATTTTATCCATCACTACAATTTATCATTACTTGTTTAGGACTACCTCAAGTTGTTTATTTTTCATTTTTTAGTGCCTTCAATCTACAGTAATGAATCTCTTTATTCTGTCTTAGTCTAAACTCCTGTTCTAAGTAAGCTGCTACGCATATAAAGTGAACTTGTAGGAGAGAAACTGCCCATTACTTTGCGCTAGATCCGGGATTTGAAAGGCGCAATTTTTCCTGCAAAAACTCCTGGGCTACTTGTCCAGCTTCCTGCTGTTTCTTATCAACTTGGTAGTTGAGTTTACGCATATCTTCCTCGGAGATTTTGCCGCCCAATTCTGCGAGCACTTGACGCAATTCTGGGTATTTCTCCAAAATTTGCGATCGCACAACAGGAACTGCTTCGTAGGGCGGGAAATAGTTCTTGTCATCTTTGAGCACTACTAAACCCAAACTTTGAATCAAACCGTCCGTTGTATTACCAGCAATCACATCTACTTCTTTTTGTTGCAGCGCTTGATAAAGCAATCCTAACAGCAATTCCTTCGGTTCTTCTCGAAATTTAATCCCGTAAGTTTTAGCCAATCCAGGAAATCCATCTTCTCTCTCGTTAAATTCTGGGCCGAAACCAGCCCGGAGGTTAGGTGCAACTTTCCCTAGTTGCGAGAGAGTTTGTAAATTGAGTTTTTTGGCCTCGTCTCCCCGCACAATAATCGCAAAACTGTTATTAAATCCCAGCGGTTCTGTCCATTCAGCTTTAAACTGTTTGGGATATTTTTGTTTGAGGTAATCGAGGACTTTTTTGGGATCAGAAATCGGTTTTTGTTTGAGCAGGTTGGCGTAAGCAGTACCCGTGTATTCGACGTACAAGTCGATTTTACCTGCTCTTAGGGATTCATGGCAAAGCGAGCCTCCGAGATTTAGTTCTCGTTCTACTTTGATATCTGTTCTAGCTTCGATATGGCGTGCTAAAATTTCTGCGAGGATGACTTGTTCGGTAAAGTCTTTCGAGCAGATGACAAGTTCCTTTTGGGGTTTACCTTGCTTTTGGAAATTAGAGGTACATCCTGCTACTGCAAGCAAGCAAAGCAGCCAGCAGGAATAGAAAAAAAAATCGTTCTTAGATATTTTCATAAGCGAACTCCATTGTCATTTCCACAATTATTAGCTTCTAATTTATAGCATTGCTCAATGATTTGTAAAGGGAAGACCCCGACTTGTTCAATAAGTTGGAGCTCTAACACCGATCGCACTTTACCCAACTTCCGTTTTCCTGTTGTAACATTTATTGATAGACATGGAGGAATAAATATGGTAATCAGAGTCAGCGATATTATCCACCAGCAGCGACAATTTTTTGCGACTGGGAAAACTAAGGATGTGGATTTTCGGATCGAACAACTCAAGAATCTCAAAAGTGCGATCGCTTCCAATCAATCACGGATTGTGGATGCTGTCAACGCTGATTTGAACAAGCCGGAGTACGAGGCTTATTTTGAACTTGCTACGATCGCAGACATTAATTATGCCATCAAAAACGTTAAATCGTGGGTAAAGCCGAAAAAAGTGCGTACTTCGATCGAGCAATTTCCAGCATCGGCCCGCATTTACCCAGAACCTTTGGGCGTAGTTTTAATCATCGGGCCTTGGAATTACCCATTTCAGCTAATGATATCACCCTTGATCGGGGCGATCGCCGCAGGCAACTGCGCCATCCTCAAACCTTCAGAAGTCGCCTCGCACACGTCGGCAGTTGTCGCCGACTTGATTACCAAAACCTTCGATCCCGCTTATGTAGCCGCCGTCGAAGGAGGAGTCGAAACCAGTCAACAATTATTAGCGGAAAAATTCGACCACATCTTCTTTACCGGAGGCACAAAAGTCGGTAAAATAGTGATGCAAGCCGCCGCCAAACACCTGACACCTGTCACCTTAGAATTAGGCGGCAAAAGTCCTTGCATTGTAGACTCAGAGATTCAAGTTGAATACACTGCTAAACGCATTGCCTGGGGCAAATTTATCAATGCTGGTCAAACTTGTATCGCTCCCGATTACCTGTTAGTTCATAAAAAAGTTAAACCAGATTTGCTCCAGGCAATTAAAACAGCAATTCACGAATTTTACGGCGACGAGCCACAGAAAAGTCCCGACTATTCCCGAATTATCAATCAGCATCATTTAGGACGTTTGGCAGAGTTAATGAAAGACGGAGAAATTGTCGCCGGCGGTCAAACAAACCCCGAAGATAAATATATTGCACCGACGGTTCTCGACAAGGTTTCCTGGGATTCGCCTGTGATGCAGGATGAGATTTTTGGGCCGATTTTGCCAGTTTTGGAATATGATGATTTCGGAGAGGCGATCGCCCAAATTAACGCCCGTCCCAAACCCCTAGCTTTGTATTTGTTCTCGAAGGATAAAGAGAAACAAGAGCGAGTTTTGCGGGAAACTTCTTCCGGCGGAGTTTGCATAAACGACACGGTTATGCAAGGCGGACTAAGCTATTTACCTTTTGGCGGAGTTGGCGATAGCGGCATCGGCACCTATCACGGCAAAGCAACTTTTGACACTTTTTCGCATCAAAAAAGCGTCCTGCAAAAGTCATTTTTACTTGACTTAAAATGGCGGTACGCTCCCTATCTAGGTAAGTTGGATTTGATTAAAAAGCTGATCGGTTGATATTGCCTAACCACCAAATTCCCCCTCACCCCCCAGGGCTGTTTCTTTCTCCTGAAGCCCGGCAGCGGTTTCAACCCCTGCCGGACTGAATATTTGACGTGTTTGTTGTTAGCAAAGAGCGCCTCCTTCAATCCCATATCCCTGTTCTAATCGGTGCTGTGCCATTCTCGATCGATGTTCTCCAAATCCTTAGCCGCTCCCAATTGCTGAAAAATTTGATGTGCTGTATCGTAATGTTGTTGAGCAACTTCTGTGTTGCCGCGCTTTCGCTCAAGGCGTGCTAAATCGTAGTTAACTTCGGCAATATCCCAAGTCATCCCCAGTTTTTGCATTTTTCCTAAAGCTTCTGTTAACAGTTGTTCTGCTGTATCTAGATTGCCTCTACGGAGTTCATGGTCTCCCAGACAACCGATCGACATTGCTATCCCTTGGCGATCGCCCAATTCTGTCCTCAATTCCAAAGATTGTCGGTAGAGTTTCTCAGCTTCATCCCAATTGCCGCGATTTCGCTCGATATTTCCCAACACTCCCCAAGAAGTTGCCATGCCCGATCGATCGCCCAATTCTGTCCTCAATTCCAAAGATTGCCGGTAGAGTTTCTCAGCTTCATCCCAATTGCCGCGAGTTCGCTCGATATCTCCCAACACTCCCCAAGAAGTTGCCATCCCTTGGCGATCGCCCAATTCTGTTCTCAATGCCAAAGATTGCCGATAGAGTTTCTCAGCTTCATCCCAATTGCCGCGATTTCGCTCGATATCTCCCAACGCACCCCAAGAAGTTGCCATCCCTTGGCGATCGCCCAATTCTGTTCTCAATGCCAAAGATTGCCGATAGAGTTTCTCAGCTTCATCCCAATTGCCGCGATTTCGCTCGATATTTCCCAACAATCCCCAAGAACTTGCCATCCCTTGGCGATCGCCCAATTCTGTTCTCAATGCCAAAGATTGCCGGTAGAGTTTCTCAGCTTCATCCCAATTACCGCGATTTCGCTCGATCTCTCCCAACATCCCTAATGAAGTAGCAATGTGTCTCTTATTATCTTCTTTTTCTGCGATTGCTAGCGCCTCTTTAAAAGATTTTTCTGCTAAATCCCAATTTCCCAAATCCCGATGAATTGCACCTAAATTTATCAAGCAATAAGAACGTCGAGCGCCTTCAACATAAGGTAATATTTGCTCGTACAATTCTTTTGATAAATTCCAGTATCCCCACCTTCTTAAGTATTCACGCGGGATTAAGTAGTAAGCTGCGCGATAGTTGCCCAACCTAAAGGCAAAATGTTGAGCTTCTAGAACAGCTTGTAAATCTTCTAAACTTTGAGGATGATCCACATTTTTACCAGTGCAGTAAAACTTATAAACACTTTCCAGCAGCTTGGGCAGTTCATCTCTATATTCCCCTTGCAAAAACTCCTCAATCACTCGGTGCAAATCATAAAAATTCTCACATTTCTCCTCGTCATAACGACTCTGCACCAAACTCGCACCGACTAATCGCTGTAAAATTGATTCTGTCTCCCTAATTTCTGCGTCTGTCAATTCCGCAGGTGCTGCTAATTCTGCTGCTACTTCAAAGCGGGGATCTTTTTCAACATCATCCGTATACAGTCGCAAAAAAGTTAAACCCCTGACATCTATCGGCACTCGCAAAACACACATCCGATGCAGTAAATCTCTTGCCGCTTCACTTTGCCTTGTTAGTTGTTCTCGCAACATCGGTTCTGCATTCTTCGTTACCAATTCGGGATGCTTCCGCAGATATCCCGGTTTTCCCTTGCCGAGAGCCGCCAATTGAGTTAATAAAAAAACATGACCTTCAACCCGCTGAGATATCCACTGCAAATCAGCTAATGTATCAGTCAACTTTCGCTGCTGCAAAATCTCCACACCCGCCGCAAAATCCACACCTTGCAACACTTCTATATGCAACAATTCCGAATCCGGTGCTAACCCCGGATAGCGGGTATCTGCCAAATCCGCAGGCACTTCCCGGCTGGTTAAAATCGTTTGCGATTGGTGCTGCTGATAAACCAAAGCATTCAGCAACTTACCCCAATCCGGTGAAATTGCTCGATGTACCTGCGCCGCAGCCAAAATGTCGGGATTTCCCGCCTCAACAGCAGGATGCAAAATAGATTCCAGGTTGTCGAGTACCAAAAGACAGCGAGTTTGTTGCAAGCCAGCCATAATTTTCGCAATCTTTTCATCGGCAGTTTTTAACTCTTCCGCAGCCTGAATCCCCAAACCTTCACTTAACAGAAATCCAGCCACATCATCAAAACTCGTTCTCTCCTTTGCCTCGAAATACATCGCGCACTCATAATCGCCACCGGGCCAACTTTCCCCCTTTTGAAAAACAGACTTCTGCCAATTCACTCCTAATGCTTCTGAAAGTTTGACAGCCAAACTCGTTTTGCCCATACCGCCTTGCCCGATAATCGCCAATACTTTCGGCGGCGAAGTGCCATCGGGCAGAATCTGTACTAATTTTGCCGTTAAATTTTCCACCAATTCATCCCGCCCTTTCCACACAGGAATAGAGTCAGGTAGTTGAGAGAAAGCCACCCTGATTGTTTTGTCGGGAGGGGCACCTGCGGGCACATCATCATTCTCGCTTTTGCCGTCAGTATTTTGTCCGCTGTTAATCTGACTGCTGATACCGGGTTCGCCGTTAACGCCCCACACTTCTGCCAACTTTTGCAAATTCTCTGTTTTGTCTCTACTCCACAGCTTCAGAGTAAAATTCCAATCGCTACAACCCTGCTTTACCAGGCGGTCATCATCCAGAATTTTCAGCACATCTCTGAGATAATCAGTCAGTACCTCACCGATATTGTTTCTAACTTGCTTTTGAGATGTTTTCTCAGTTGGTTTAAAGCTGCCTTTATCTTTCAGCAAGTGGCGCAGGGCTTCCAGCGTCGTCTTGACGTGTAAATCAGTGGTGTTATCTTTCCAACTGACGCCGAGATTAGAGATGCGATTTGTATCATTCAACCCATAATTTAGCAGCGCCTCAACCAAATCAATCACTCGCTGCCGAGACTTTTCGCCTTTTCCCTGGTTGGGCATAGCTTCGGAAAGTAAATTGCTAAAAAAAGTTTCGGGAAAGTTTCGGGATTCCCGATACCGAATGACAGTCCCGAATATCCCTAATACCAATTTTATGTGAAGTTGCATATAATAGAGAGATAGCTTGTATGGTGCGTTTATGAGTCGTAGTTTAAAA
>NZ_JAUBQX010000077.1:0-19070 GCF_036701505.1 Microcoleus sp. Pol11C2 | reverse complement strand
TATTCATTTTTTTTGTCATAATCAAGTATTGCATATAATTGTACCGTACTCATGATAATGATTTAGGATTGCTATAGTAGAAAACATAGAAGCGGCTCTCCTGTACTTATGAGGATAATTAGCCTGCCATCTGTTTGACAGATTGACCGGCTTTAGTCGCAATGACCATTGTTATCGGTTCCGTTAATACTCAATACCCTTCAACGCTATATTATCAAAACTAACCTCTTTTCGTTAATAAGCAAATTTTTGAGAAACCATAGTGTATTTAGACGAGGGGAAAATTAAAATCGCAATCAATGAAGCTCAACATCAGTTGCAGCATTCGATCGATTCCGTGAGTCAGTAGCATCAACCGATCGCGCTCGCAGGACAGACTAGCAAAGCAGTGTTATTATCTAAATCAGACTCCGCATATGTTCAGGAAACACTGTATCTTCTCTCAGTGCCGGGGATGCGGGAATCAATTCGGGAAGGAATGGCAACGCCGATCGAGCATTGCGATCGCTCTTTGGACTGGTGAGGAGAGCCGACCATACGTGCAATAATCAGCCATATTATCTGGTACGCGATCGCCTGAACCTATGGATGCGCTAATCGGCAAAACTTTACAGGGTGGAAAGTACACCCTCGAACAAGAATTGGGAAGAGGCGGCTTTGGAATAACTTTCAGGGCAAATCACCGCTATTTAGGACAGCCTGTAGTCATAAAAACCCTCAACGAATCTCTGCGGCAGCAACCCAATTTTGCTGAGTTCGATCGCAAGTTTCAAGACGAAGCGAGGCGGTTGGCTTCCTGCGTTCATCCCAATATTGTCCGCGTCAGCGATTTCTTTGTGGAAGACGGACAGCCTTACATGGTGATGGACTACATAGCCGGTCAGAATTTGGGCGATGTAGTCGGTTCAAATAATCCGCTGCCAGAAAATCTTGCCATTCTCTACATCACTCAAATTGGCGCTGCTTTAAAAGTTGTTCATCAAAAGGGTTTGCTGCACCGAGATGTCAAGCCGCAAAACATTCTTTTGCGCCAAGGTACTCAGGAAGTCGTGCTGATTGATTTTGGAATTGCCCGCGAGTTTACTCCCGGTGCAACCCAAAGTCACACTAATATGGTGTCCGACGGCTACGCGCCCCCAGAACAGTATTTCGCCCAAGGAAAATATACGCCCGCCACAGATGTTTACGGTATGGCGGCGACGCTTTACACTTTACTGACAGCACAGGTGCCGGTGGCTGCAATTTTACGCACCAGCCAGCCGATGCCTTCACCGCGCGACTTGCAGCCTCAGCTAAGTACGACAGTCAGCTCTGCGGTGATGCGGGGGATGACGGTAGAAGCTCAAAATCGCCCTGCTACCGTGGATGAATGGCTGTCGCTGCTGCATGGGCAGGGGGGTGCAGCGTCGCCGAGCACCGGGCCGACGGTGGCGGTGATTCCGGGACACGGGCCTCAGTCGCCTGCGGGTTCGAGAACAGCGCCTGCTGTGGTGCCTTCAGGAAACAACAACCGCAAGGTTTGGTGGATTTTGGGGTTCGTGGCGATCGCACTTATTGTTGCAGGTTTGGTCGGGATTGCTAGGGTTTTCCTCAACCGGCCGTCTTCGGAACCCGCACCGGTAGCCCAGGACGATCGCACTTCGGCCCCTGCTGATCCAGAGGCGCGCTCAAGCACCGCACCAATTCCCGCGCCGACACCAACGCCAGCGCCGATTCCCAGAGAAACTCCGCCACCTGCTGCTGAAACTCCGCCGCCCGATGCTGAAACTCCAGCGCCCGCTGCTGAAACTCCAGCGCCGGCTGCTGAAACACCAACACCCGCCCCAGCGCCAACACCAGCGCCTTCTCCCGAGGCTGTCGAACCTACACCAACAGAAAAACTTGTTGACAAAGAGTTGCCACCAGATCGATCGCCCGCACCCAGCGAACAACCGGGAACCAGTTATCAGAAGACTCCCACAATCCCTGGGTATGCCGTTGGTACGGCGGAAAGTCAGATTTTATCCGAATTGGGAGAACCGACTGACTCTCAAGCCCGGGGCTATTGGCCAAATACTCGCACCGCACTTTACGAAATATTGCCGAACCGGATTACTCTCGGTTACATTTACGATCGCGATTCGGGCGAGCTAGTACAAACAGAGGGTTCTTTTGCCCAGTCGGTGGACGATTTGGTGGTGCGAACCGCCTTAAACGGGATGGTGGGCGGCGCCAGCCAGGAGATTTTGCAAGGCTTGGGCGACGTGCAGCAGCGCCGGAGTAATCGGTTTACGTTTAGGAAGGGTTCGCTGGAAGGGATGATCGAACGCAACGAGCGCGATCGGATTTACATCGGCGTCTGGGACGAAAATTTGCATTAAACTTGGCAGGGCTGACATTTTGCACCCTAGTCAATAAACCTGGGCGGGATCTGGGACCCACCCCACAGGAAAACTCAACTCTTGTGGAACAGGCATCTTGCCTGTTCAAGAAAATGGTGCAAAATGTAAATATTCCAGACTCAGCTTTGTGCCAAAATCCACAATCCAAAATCTAAAATCCCTTGACTTGACGCAAAACGAAATATTGTCTATCATAAAAGAACACACGAGGGGCTGTAATGGTTTCGACAGGGTGGCGAAAGCTGCTCCGTGATGCAGGTCGAGAGGGAGTCTACTCTCGTTAATATCGGCTCAAAAAAAATAGTAAATGCGAACAACATCGTTCCTTTCGCTCGCAAAGCCGTAGCTGTAGCCTAAAAACTTCTTGAGCTTGGTTTAGAGTGTATGCCACCTCACTCCGTTAACGGTAGCATAACAACCCCCAACGGATGCCCTAGCTAAACGTTTCTAGTCGGCTAGCTGGGAAAGCAATCACTAGAAAATCCCCCCATTTGGGATAAAGATGGTTCCCGCCCTGAGGATTAGAAGGGATAAACCTGTGAACGATCGGAAGGTAAATACCCGCTTTGGACGGCAGTTCGATTCTGCCCAGTTCCATAAAAAAAGTGACGTAAAATCAATGGTTTAAGCCATTTGAAAGCCACTTTACAGCATTAAAAGGGCCCAGAGTTAACTCTGGGCCCTTTTGTTTGGCATTCAATCTAAAACCTAAAACCTAAAATCTAAAATCGCTCGGCTCGATCGACTAAGTAAAAATACATAAATTACCCATCCATTAGCTACGCTGCAGGCTCATATAATTAGAACTTCACCCTGTCTGTGCGTTCTTGGAGCCTGTCGGGCGATATACTATTAGGCGGTAAAGCATTAAAAATCTTTACAAAGACCCCGATTTCTAAGCCTACTCCTACGAAGGACGGGTGAAAAATTATATGCTGATCGCTCAAAAGCTGGACAAATGAACCCAGGAATTGACTTACAAGGAAGTTTCGTAGAAGCCCTGATGAATTTGGGCTTACCGGCGGACATCGCCCAAGTGCTTTGGCTACCGCTGCCAATGTTGCTGATGATTGTCGCTGCCGTTTTCGGGGTACTCACTAGCGTCTGGCTGGAACGGAAAATTTCCGCCGCCGCTCAACAGCGAGTAGGCCCGGAATTCATAGGCCCTCTGGGAGTTTTAGCACCCGTTGCTGACGGT
The DNA here is from genome assembly GCF_036701505.1 of Microcoleus sp. Pol11C2. Taxonomy (NCBI): domain Bacteria; kingdom Bacillati; phylum Cyanobacteriota; class Cyanophyceae; order Oscillatoriales; family Microcoleaceae; genus Microcoleus; species Microcoleus sp. Pol11C2. The sequence continues at coordinate 15,491 of NZ_JAUBQX010000077.1, read as the reverse complement.
CTGAAGTTGGTCTTCAAAGAAGACATTGTACCGGCAAAAGCTGACGCGCTGCTATTTACCCTAGGCCCGGTAATTGTGGTGATTCCAGTTTTTCTCTCCTACTTAATCGTGCCCTTTGGAGAGCATATGCTGATCGCCGATATGGGGACAGCGATATTTCTGTGGATTGCCCTGTCTAGCATTCAGCCGATCGGCTTGCTGATGTCCGGCTATGCTTCAAACAACAAATACGCCCTCCTCGGAGGACTCAGAGCCGCGGCTCAATCCCTCAGCTACGAAATTCCCCTAGCTTTGGCAGTATTGGCAGTCGTGATGATGTCCAACAGCCTCAGTACGATCGACATCGTACACCAGCAAGCCGGCTACGGCATTGTCGGCTGGAATATCTGGCGGCAACCCGCAGGTTTCCTGATTTTCTGGATTGCAGCACTAGCAGAATGCGAACGCTTGCCCTTTGACCTCCCGGAAGCAGAAGAAGAATTGGTAGCAGGATATCAGACTGAGTACACAGGCATGAAATTTGCTTTGTACTATATCGCTTCCTACGTTAACCTCGTCCTTTCTTGCCTGCTAGTAGCAGTTTTGTACCTCGGCGGCTGGGAATGCCCGATTCCTGTCGAAGTGCTGACAAATGCCCTGGGATTGAGCGAAACGACTCCTTGGTTGCAGGTAATTACCGGCTTGCTGGGCATTACGATGACCATGTTGAAAGCCTACTTTTTCCTGTTTCTGGCAGTTCTGCTCCGCTGGACTCTGCCGCGAGTTCGGATCGACCAATTGCTAGATTTGGGATGGAAGTTTTTACTTCCCGTTGCTCTAGTTAATTTGCTATTGACCGCAGCTTTGAAACTTGCCTTTCCCTTTGCTTTTGGTGGTTAATTAATAATAGGTAAAGGGCAACAGCTAAACAAAAATAGCTGTTAACCAATTACCTATTATTAATTATCAATTACCAAAAACTCAAGTACAGAGAGAGAACACCATGCTAAAATTCCTCAATCAAGTAGGCGAATACGCCAAAGAGACTCTTCAAGCTGCTAAGTATATCGGTCAAGGGCTATCTGTTACATTTGACCACATGAGACGCCGGCCGATTACGGTGCAGTATCCTTACGAGAAACTAATTCCTTCCGAACGTTTCCGGGGCAGAATTCACTTTGAATTTGACAAGTGCATCTCCTGCGAAGTCTGCGTTCGGGTATGTCCGATCAATTTGCCTGTGGTGGATTGGGAATTTAACAAAGAAACTAAGAAGAAACAACTCAAGCACTACAGTATCGATTTCGGAGTGTGTATATTCTGCGGCAACTGCGTAGAATATTGTCCGACTAATTGTTTGTCCATGACAGAAGAATACGAGTTAGCCACCTACGAACGTCACGAACTGAATTTTGACAACGTAGCCCTCGGACGTTTACCTTACAAGGTTACAGATGACCCGATGGTGACACCGATGCGGGAATTCGCTTATTTGCCGAAAGGTGCGATCGACCCCCATGAAGTTTCCTACACCGATCGCCGCGCCGGTCTGCGTCCAGAGGAAATTATCGAAAAGTAAGTAATTAGTCATTAGTCAGCAGTCATTAGTCATTAGTGAAATAACCAATTATTAATGACTGCTAACTAATGAGTAAAAACGAACAATAGAAAACTAATAATTGAGGATAAAAAATTGTGAATCTAGCTGAAGGGGTTCAAATTGTTTCATTTGGCATACTGTCGTTAATGATGATTGCAGGAGCATTAGGAGTAGTGCTGTTCTCGAACATCGTTTACTCAGCATTTTTGCTGTGCGGCGTATTTACCAGCATTGCCGGCTTGTACCTGTTGCTGAATGCCGACTTTGTAGCAGCAGCGCAGGTATTGATTTATGTTGGCGCTGTTAACGTCTTGATTTTGTTTGCGATTATGTTGGTAAACAAGCGAGAAGATTTCCGCACAATTCCCAACGCTTGGGTGCGTCAAGTAGCAACAGCAGTAGTTTGCGTAGGCTTGTTTGCGCTTTTGGGTACGATGGTGGTGTCTACTCCTTGGGCTATTGTCGCGACGACAGGAGCACCGGCCGAAAGTTCGATCGTCACTATCGCCAAACATTTCTTCACCGACTTCTTGCTGCCTTTCGAGTTAGCATCAGTGTTTTTGTTGATGGCAATGGTGGGAGCAATTGTGTTGGCGCGCCGCGATTTCTTCCCGGATGAACTGTCAAAGAAGCTATCCGAAACACCTGCTTTGAGTTTGCCGGAAAGACCTCGCGAATTAGTTTCTGCCGGAGATGTGTCTTCGCCAGAATCTAAGTAATATTATGGTGCGCTTAGCGCACCATAGTGTTAGTTTTGTAGTAACTTTAGATTGAGACAAAATCGCAAAATTTATGCAACTGCAACTCCAGTATTTCCTGTTATTAGCCGCCGCTCTTTTCTGTATTGGTATTTACGGTTTGATTACCAGCAGAAATGCAGTGCGCGTGTTGATGTCGATCGAGTTGATGCTGAATGCTGTCAATCTCAATTTGATGGGTTTCTCCAATTATCTCGACCCCGTACAAATTAAGGGCCAAGTATTTACCGTGTTTGTAGTTACGGTAGCGGCGGCTGAGGCTGCCGTAGGTTTGGCAATTGTTTTGGCGATTTATCGCAACCGCAATACCGTAGACATGGAAGAATTTAACTTGCTGAAGTGGTAATTAGTCAGTTAATCATAGGCAGTAGGCATTGGTGTCAACTTAAGACTGAAAACCTCTGTAAATCTCGCTTGTAGTCGAGTCTCGATCCCCCTAAATCCACGTCGCACCGCGATACTTGGGGATACCCCTCTGGCAACAGCAGCTCCCCTTAATAAGGGGGACTTTGAGAAATACTCTTGTCCCCCCCGATGTTTTGGGGGGCTTAGCTATTTTTTGGTTATTTGCCTGTTGGAGGGACTTTCTTAGCCCGATAGCGATCGAGTAAACAAACATTTCGCTCTTCCTCTATAAAAATATGCGATGGAATTCGATTCAATTTACCATCACTTCTTTAGCTGTTTGTTTACTGTGCGTTTTACCTTTTGGTAGCTACTTTGGGGTGGCTTCTTGGGCTACGAATGCCCGGCCAGGTTATTCTCAGCATCAAGTTATTCTGCCTGGCCTAACCTCTACTAACCATCTTCCCTCCCAACTTCCAACTGCCCAACGTTGGTTGAATCATGTCCAGAATGAACTTCTTCCCTTCTGGACAATGCCGGCTGCTTTAGGAGATCCAATCGGCAATTTCCCTTCTGTTCGTTGTAACGATGGAACACTGCTTGACCGTAGCAATCCCTGCCCGGAAATTAAAGACAACGCTTGGCTGATGAGGAATCGCAACTATGTTGTTTCTATATCTCGGCAGATCTATGGCTATGGAGTAGCCTTCCACTTAACGGGTGATTCCAACTATTTGCAGTATGCGAAAGCAGGTGTAGATTATCTGCGTCAGAACAGTTTCGATCGCCAACATGGTGGCACCTATGCCTTCTGGGATGGTGAAATAAAGTCCTGGCAACCATCGGTTGAGTACCGCAATCCTCAAGAACTAGCTTATTCTCTTCTGGGCATCAGCTTTTATTACTACTTGACCCGTGATCGAGAAGTCTTACCCGACATTCTAGCCGTCAAAGATTATATTTTCAAAACATACTATAACCCAACACTGAAGGCGCTACAGTGGCAGTTAAAAGACGGAGACGATGGGAAAGCTCTTGATAAGCGTTTGACTGCTCAACTAGACCAGATGAACGCATACATGGTTCTAATTACTCCAATCCTGCCTGAACCATACCAAGCGGAATGGAAACAGGATTTGGTAGATATTTCAAATATTATGCTTGACCAATTCTATTCTCCTAATGATAATTTGTTTTTTTATGGCGCCAATTCACCCTTTGATAGGGATATCCAAAACATAAAAGTTGATTTTGGACACACTATCAAAGCGATGTGGATGATCCGTATGGCGGGTTTACTTAGTGGCAACCAGACACTGGTCAAGTTTGCCGAAAAAAATGGGCCCAAGGTTCTAGAACGAGCCTATCTCCCTAAATCGGGTTCCTGGGCATCCGCAATCAATCAAGGGGGTAAAGTTAACATAAATAAAGATTGGTGGATATATGCAGAACTCGACCAATTTGCTGCCTCACTGGCTCTAGAAAACCAATCTTTAGCAAATTACCTTCCACAAACTTACGATTACTGGTTCAAGTATTTTGTTGATCGGAAGTACGGTGAAGTTTGGACGGGCGTTGATGATTCAACGAACAAACCTCTTCAGGAGCTACCCAAACAGTGGCCTTGGAAAAATGCTTACCATTCTTTTGAACACGCTCTAATTGGCTATATTACGACCTGTCAGTTTCATCAAAAACCAGTGGTACTGTACTATGCCTTCAAGCAAATGCCATCGGTTAATACAATCCGACCCTATTTCTATAAAGGTAAGATTGATAAAATTGAACCTATGACTAATCAAGAACCAGACAGTTTATACAGAATCAAATTCTCAGATATTCATTAATAGCTGTACTGAGATTAATCAAGTGCGATCGCGGAGATTGGTTTTGACTGTGCCTAGGAACTAGGGCGTGTTTTCCAACCCTTATATTCCTCCCAGCCCCCTTCAAAAAGGGGAAGCAAAAGCCTCAAATTGGATATTTTTAAGGGAAATTTAGCGGAATTTTCGAGCCGTGAAGTTCACGTTCAGTAGTTTGAAAACACGCCTTAGCTGGCTTGGGAAGACAGTAGACTGACTAAATGTTCATGACTGATGACTGATCACTAATGACTACTGACTAATGACTTCTAGTAATTTCTAGAGTAATTCTACCCCCGAAATCAGGGATTGGAGCCGCAGGTTTGGAAAGTTGTAGTTTAACTTTCTCGACTAACGGTAGTTGTAAAAGCGCTTGAGCAATAGTATCTGCTAGGCGTTCGATTAATAAAAATTTGGACTCTTGGACTAGCTTTTGAATCAGAGTAATTGCGCTGCGGTAATCAAGAGTATGTTGAATATCATCACTTTTTCCAGCTTGCGATAAATCCAGCCAGAGAGTAACATCCACTTCAAACCACTGCCCCAAAACTTGCTCTTCCGGCAGATAGCCCGTATATCCGTAACAGCGAATTCCTGTAAGTTGAATAGAATCCATTTTGCAATAAACTAAAAGTGCGTTGTCTATACCACTTTGTATTAAACCAGATAAAGTTCTCTTTCTCTTCCCTCTCTTTTTTTGCCCTTTTCCTTCTCCCTCTGCGCTCTTTGCGCCCTCTGCGGTTCAATCACTCTTATTCTATCTTAGATTTTATAGCTCTCCTCCTTTCTCCAACTTGTCCAGTAAATCCTCAGCAACTTCATACCATTTCCGCCTAATTTCAGCATCTTCTGGCTTTTCTGTCAAGGTACGACCTTGGAATTCGGGATATTTCTTGTAATATAATTCATCCACTTTTTGATAGAATATATCTTGCTCAATGTTGATATTTTTGCGTCGTTTACCAATCTTTTCTTGACGAATTATTTCTGCTTCCTCTAAGGATGTATCGGGAGGTTGCTGGCGCGAAGAAAATTTAGGTAACTCCGGCAACTTGGGCAACGTGAAACCAGATTTGACTACACTAAAAGCTAAAATTCCGGGCACCAAAATCACACTTAAACTCCCTAGGGTTTTCCAAGGTATTAACTGGAAAATGTTGTTGTTTTTAACAATTTGAGGGTTTGGGTTAACAGGAGTATGATTGCTGGTAGCAGTTTGAGTGGCGTTTTTGAAAGGGCGGCCGACAAAGTTCATTGTCACCATTTGGGAAATTATATTGCCAATGTGAGAGAGTTTTGGATCTTTGAGTGCTTCGCGGACTGCTTTTGCAGATTGGTAGCGATCGCCCGGTTGTTCTGCTAACATCCGATCCAATACTGTAGCTAAATTTGGGCTGACACTGACGTGCGATCGCCAATCCCAAGTTTTATTATTGATATCGTACAATTTTTGAGGCTTTTTGCCGCTTAACAGTACCAAAGCCGTGACGGCTAAAGCGTACAAATCGCTAGCAGCAGAAACTTTCCCCAGTCGCATTTGTTCGGCCGGCGAATAACCCTGTTTTCCGATCGCCGTATCCGATTGTCCGTTAAACTGAACTACGGCATTTGCTGCGATTTGTTTTACAGAACCGAAATCAATTAAAAAGGGTAGTTTGTCAGCATCATGCTGAATAATATTATCCGGGGAAATATCGCGGTGAATTAAATTTTTTGAGTGGATGTATTCTAAAACTGGTAAAAGCTGAAATAGCAGTTGAGTAACTTCGGCTTCGGTAAAATTTTTACCTTGCTGCTGGCGCGATATCAATATTTCTTCGTAGGTTTGACCCTTGATATAATCTTGTACTAAAAATAAAGATGGATTCCCGCCCAAATCCGTTCGCAGGAGCTCTCGAAAACGGGGGATTTGCGGGTGTTGGAGGTGGTAAAGCATACTCGCTTCGCGATCGAACAATTCGGCCGCTTTCGGGCTGTGAACCACCGGAGAAAACTCTTTGAGTACGCAAGATTCGTTGTAGCGGTTGATATCTTCGGCGACGTAAGTGCGGCCGAAGCCACCGCGGCCTAATTCGCGGAGAATGCGGTAGCGTTTTTCGAGAGTCGAACCTGGGGCGAGGAGAAAGGAGTTAGACATAAACCACGGCAAATTGTTCGAGTTGGGGAGTCGCCGAGCACAGTATAGCTTATTGTAGCTAAGTTTGTTTGAATGTCAGGGCGATCGCTTTTTTTGGGATGGATGAAGCAGAAGCGACACTTTGCTTAAAATGCAGTATCTACAGGCTATGGGGTGGGTTTTATCAGCCATCTATGTCGGAAACAAACAATAATATAACAGCCCACTCTTAAAATCATCCCCACTGCGATCGCGCTTCTTCACCTACTTTTCCTGCTAACTTATGCTCTTTGAAAGCTTCTAAGTGCTTTCTATTTTGAAATTTAGGTAAAATGCGATTTCGATCGCTCTTGTGCCGTCAGGGAAAAGGCAAAAGTGCAGAGGGTAAAAGGGTAGAGAAGAGTCCTCGCCGGGAAAACTAGGACGACGGAGAAACCGACGCTACCGCTACGCGAAAACCCCAGCGCCACCCTTTAAGGACCGCCCAGTACCGGAGGCGAAAGGCACTGCGGCAAAAGACCGCACAGTAGGACCAGGAACCGCCACGCAGCAATCGGATATTATCTGTGCCTGGTTCCCAGGAACTTCCGTCAGTTGGTGTGCCGTTATAGTTTTCGTACCACTCATCGCTGCACCATTCCCAAACATTGCCGTGCATATCGTACAGCCCAAAGGCATTGGGGGGAAAACTCCCCACATCGATTGTTTTTCTGCGGTTAAGTCCTTTGGGGGCGTTTGCGTAGGGGGAGCTTCCGTTATGGTTGACTAAATCTGAGGTAATGGTTTCCCCAAAATGGAATGGGGTTGTTGTACCAGCACGACAGGCGTATTCCCATTCTGCTTCACTCAGGAGGCGATATTTTTTCCCGGTTTGTTGCGAGAGTTTGGCACAGAATTTGACGGCATCCTCCCACGATACAGTTTCGACAGGACGTTTTTCACCTTTAAAATATGATGGGTTGTTTCCCATCACTGCTTGCCACTGTGCTTGGGTGATGGGATATTTGCCTGCATAAAAAGCGGGTACTGTTACTTGATGCTGCGGACTTTCGCCCTCCTCTCGTCTTTCTTCTGTTGCTGGCGAGCCCATCATAAATGTGCCACCGGGAATGTAAACCATTTCCACCACAATTCCGTTCCCTAAGTCTTCGGGGAGGAAATGAGCATAATGACGGCGACGACCGTTTTCTTTTCCAGACGCATCAACTGTTATTACATCAAAGTCAAAGATAGGCAAATATTTTTGTAACTGCTGTTTTAGATTTGGTTCATCTCTATCCTTCAGCAGCGAATAGGCTGCAAATTTCACCGCGATTGATTCATCTTGCAGTGCCCCAATTATAAAATCTAAACCTGCATCTCCATATTTTAGTGCTTCAGACAGTGCAGCAATTTTTACCTCAACAATGGGAGAAGCTAACCGACTTTTAACGCCGGGAATCCCGCCTAAAACGGCCGCAGCCAATGGCACTTGAGAAGCATCGCCAAGGACGACATCGTATTCTCTGGGTTGATTTTGATTTTCTGTCATAATCGGGACTTAGGTAAGTGTCACACTTCTATCCAGTTGTAGGGTGGGTCAAACTCAGTTCTAGGGTGATTATTCAGGAACTCGGATTTTGACGCGCCCTACTAATTATGCCCGTTGCATAAGTCCTGTATTACAAATCTCGATGTGTAAATTCCTTCGCCTCCTTCCCTACATAACTCGCGGCAATATGGCCATCTCCAACAACTCGATACTTATAGGTAATCAACCCCTCTAAACCGACAGGCCCCCGAGGTGGCATTTGCTGCGTACTAATCCCCACTTCTGCACCGAAGCCGTAGCGGAAACCGTCGGCAAATCGAGTCGAACAATTGTGATAAACTCCCGCCGCATCGACTGCATTTAAAAAAGTTTCGGCGGCTTCGCTGTCTTCGGTAACAATAACATCTGTGTGTCTGGAACCGTATGTATTGATATGGTTAATTGCCTCTTCTACAGAATCTACTATTTTGATTGACAAAATCAAATCGCTGTATTCTGTAGACCAATCCGCTTCATTTGCTTCGGCAATATTTTCGAGAATGGCGCGAGTTTTTTCGTCTCCCCGCAGTTGGACTTTTTTCTGCTGCAAAGCTGCGGCAACTGCGGGCAGGAATTTGGGGGCGATCGCACTGTGAACTAACAAGGTTTCAATGGCATTGCACGCGGCTGGATACTGGGTTTTTGCATCGACAGAAATCTCTACTGCTTTCTGAATATCCGCCGCTTTGTCTGCGTACAAATGACAAATTCCGTCGGCGTGTCCCAAGACGGGAATTCGCGTATTTTCCTGCACGAACCGCACGAAGGAATTAGAACCTCTGGGAATAATCAAATCTACATCTTCATCCATTTTTAGCAGTTCGATTGTTTCTTCCCGGGTGGTCAATAACTGCACAACTTCTGGATTAACAGGAGTTTCTGCTAATGCTTGATGTATGACTTTTGTCAATATTTCGCAGGATCGGACTGCTTCTTTGCCACCTTTGAGAATGACGCCATTTCCCGATTTAATTGCCAAGGATACTATCTGAATTAAAGCTTCTGGGCGCGCTTCAAAAATAATGCCTAAAACGCCCAAAGGACAGGTAACGCGCTTCAGAATTAATCCTGTATCCAATTCACGGTGGATTTGCACGGAACCTACGGGGTCTGGTAGTTTCGCAACGTCGCGCACGCCCGCGATCGCACTTTTCAACTTGCTCTCATCCAACTTTAGGCGATCGTACAGCGGTTTCGCAATTCCATCCGCCTCAGCCGCCTTGCAGTCAGCCGCATTCGCCGCCACAATATCCGGCGCAGCAGCTTCTAAAGCTTTCGCAATAACTTCAATAGCTTGATTTTTGGCCTCAGCGGACAAAACTGCCAATTTTCTAGCAGATACGCGCGTTTTTTGGGCAATTTCAATAATAGACATGGCGTTCATTCAGTTGACAGTTGACAGTTGACAGTTGACAGTTGAGGACGACCTCTACTTGGAATGAAGAGGATGGGAGTAATGAATTGTCTGATTTTAATTTCTCCCTACAAGGGTTCCGGCTTTAAAACAATTCTTTCTGGGAACTTTGAAATAGTTTTGATTGTTGAGTTTTGCAGTATAAATTGAATTCCCTGAAATAAAGTGGGCGGTTTTCAATCTTAACAATTTACTGGAAATTATATATTTTTGTTGAGACCTCTTACCGCGCTCCGCATTAACAGGTTAAAACCGTGAAGTATAGATAAAATCCCACGGTCATTTCCATTTGTCAATAACCTTTGGAGAGTATTATGTCATCTCACGCCCCTTTACGCAAGGCAGGGCGAGCCGCCAAAGCCGGCGTTAAACTGATACAGAAAACTGGCGGAAATCTCGTTTTAGCTTCCGGCGTCACCCTAACCCTGCTGTTTGGTATGGTGTTAGCGCTATCTTTAGCATCAGTTTTAATTCTCAACAGTCCCGATCCAGTCGCCGGATTGGCGATCGCACTTCCGATAACTCTGATTTTTAACATCGCTGCTTTTTTCCTATCGCCTTACTTGATGGACTTAACCCAAAATTGGCTCTACAATACCCGCTGGGTTTCCCTAGCAGAAATTGAAAGCCTAAGTCCCGAAACAGCGAAAGTTATTAAGAAGGTTTGCAAGCAGAAAAAACTCCAGCAGCCGCGTTTAGGAATTATCGACGACGAAAACCCTACTGCTTTTACTTACGGTTCATTTCCAAACAGCGCTCGCTTAGTCGTCAGTCAAGGTCTTTTTACCTATTTAGACGACGAGGAAATTGCCACTGTTTATGCCCACGAACTCGGTCACATCGTCCACTGGGACTTTGCAGTAATGACTTTAGCTTCGACTTTGGTGCAGATTACTTATTTAATTTACACAACAGCTCAAAGAATGGGTCGAAGTGGTGGCGAAAAAGCTAAAGATGCGGCCGGCACGGTAGCTGCTGTTGCTTATTTGTTTTACATCGCCGGCACTTATTTATTACTGTATTTGTCGCGGACACGAGAATATTTTGCCGACCATTTTGCTGCCGAAACTACTGGCAACCCCAACGCTTTATCTCGCGCTTTGGTAAAAATTGCTTACGGTATTCTGGAAGAAGGACCAAGAGCAACCGAACCCAGCCGCTTATTAGAAGGAACTCGCGCTTTAGGCATTTACGATGCCAAAGCTGCCACATCTACCGGCACTGCTTACAGGATTACTTCGGAACCCGAAAAAATTGGGCGAGTGTTTCTGTGGGATATGTTTAATCCGTGGGGTTGGTGGATGGAGTTAAACTCTACTCACCCGTTGACTGGTAAACGAGTTCGCGCTTTGAGCACTTATGCCGAACAATTAGGCTTGGATATTGAGTTTGACATGGGCCGGATTGTCGGCGAAGGCAACGATTTGAGCAAGCGGAGATTGTACGGCAATTTTGTGTTCGATTTACTGCTGTACAGTGCAGAAACGCTGGGGTTAGCGGTGGGTTTTGCGCTCGGCATTTCCCTGTATGCTGTAAACCCGATGATGATGGTTGCTTGTCCTTTAATCGGTTTGGGTGCGGGAATTTTGCTCAAGAGTTTGGTGATGTTCCCGAATTACGAACAAGCAGAACATTTGGATGTTTTAACCTTAATGTCTGACCCTTATGCAAGTCCTTTGCGGGGTCAACCCGCGCAACTGCAAGGCGAATTAATTGGTCGCGGCGATGCGGGTTATACCTTCGGTTCTGATTTGAAACTGCAAGACAGAACGGGAATGATTTATCTGCGCTATGCTTCTCGTTTTGGGCCAATTGGTAATTTTCTGTTTGGCATGAAACGGGTTGAAAGTTTGATTGGAATGGATGTTAGCGCTTTGGGTTGGTTCCGTCGGGGTGTTGCACCTTGGATGGATTTGATTCAGCTTGAAAGCGATAGCGGTACTACGGTTAAGAGTTATCACCGCTTCTGGTCTGTTGTGATGGGTATAGGAGCGATCGCGATCGGTATTGCCTCGCTATTTATATCATTTGCTGCTTAAAAGTTGAAAGGAATAAAGTCCTTACTACAAACAGTTTCATAGTAAAGACTTTATTCGCCTTAAGTCAGGGTTAAGGAGGAAAGCATTCGTGCCAACATAAGCAGTTGAGAGATTAACCTCTTCCTGATTAGAATTCCTGGGTGTTAAACCAGGGGCTTAACTGATGACTGAGGATTGTTAGGTGGTTTAGCTGATTTGAATTCCGGTGTGGAGGACAATTGCTTCAGATCGATGAATACCGAAAATTGGCTAGTTTCCAACAACCCCGAATTAGGCTGTTTTTTATTCTGCAATTTTTGGCCGATAGCACAAAGTTGGCACATGATTTTAGCTCTTTTTGATGATATAATAGTTGTTCTGGAAATCATGGGCTAGTTGCTTGATTTCAACGCTGCTAAACCCAGCTTCAGTCAACAGTTGCAGCGCTTTTTCTTGACCCCACATCGCTCCCAGTCCCATGCCACCGTAGGCTAAAGAAACTGTCATACAGTGCATACAAGAAATGGTGTAGAGCAACGGCGCAATGGGGTGCTCTAGATTACCGCCTACATCCGTTGTGGCGCGGATATCTTGCATCAAGTAAACACCATCGGATCGCAGCGCATTGTAGATGTTTTGCAGTACAATATCGGGTCTGGCTTGATCGTGAATTGCATCAAATGTGGCGATCCAATGGTAGCGATCGCACTCATCCAATGTCGCGGCATCCTTCACCTCAAACTGGATATTATTCAACTTCCGCAATTGCGCTTCGGTGTTGGCTGTGGCGATGGCTTCTCCCGAAAAATCATAGCCTGTGAATCGGCTATTCGGAAAGGCTTCAGCCAGCTTGTTGAGTGCTCGCCCGCTACCGCAGCCGACATCTAGCACCTCAATACCCTTTTCCAACGCTTCGGTAAGCCCGGGAATTAGTGGCAGAATGTGGTCAAATAGAGCAGATACCACGGTTTGACCGCTATCTTCTGCCATCACCGCATGAAAACGTTTGAACTCGGAGTAGGGTACACCGCCGCCTTTGTAGAAACAATCGATAATCCGATCTTCCACCGATGCCAACACCGGAATGAATTGAGCAAAGGGGGCAATGTTGTCAGAAGCCGCAGCCCGTGTCAGGAATGCTGCATATTCTGTCGGCAAAGTGTAGGTTTTGTCGATCGAATTATAATCCACTAAGCGACCCGTTACCATTGCACCGAGCCATTCCCTCACGTAGCGTTCGTTCAATCCGGCAGCATCGGCAATTTGTTGACTGGTAGAGGGCGGCAATTCTGCCATTGTGTCAAACAGTTCGGTGCGATGCCCGATCGAAATCATGACGGAGAGTGCGCCACTGTTGAGAATGTCCAGCATCCGTCCGGCGAATGCTTCTGCTTTGGTTTGATCGAATGTTTGTGTCATCATAATTTAACAGTGATGGTATTCAAAAGTTTCTATTTGGAAGATTGGATGTTGCCAGGGGTACGAGCGTCAGATTCCTGCCCGTCAATTCAACATTTCACCTATCTGTTCTTGCACCCAAGTTTCAAACAATTCGCGCAGCAAACGTTGACGCATCGCTAAATCGAACTGAGCCGGAATCAAGGTTTCTAATCTGACGATCGCCAGCCATCCTTCTACAGGCATAGGATCCCAAAGCTGACCGGGCCGGCTTATCGCCAACAGATGCGCCAAATTCGGGTGGATTGTGCCGAGTTCGGCCGGGCCAACGATTCCATTGACTTGAGCTTCTGGGCCTTGGGAATACTCGCGCGCTAGTTCGGCAAAGGATTGCTCTTTTTCTTGAATCCGAAAATACAGTTCTCGCGCCATTTCTGCGTCTTTAACCCGAATCAAAGAATAGATGACTCGATCTAGCGATCGCTTGCGTTGCAGAAAATAGGACTCTAGTTTGTGATACCAATTTTGGTGTTTGAATTTCTCAATTTTGAGCAGTCGCAGAATGAAAACAGTCTCTAAAAATTCCCGACTCATCCCGTGCTGTTTTAGCCAAATTAGTTGTGTGGTTTCGTCCAGCAGTTGATTTTGTTCGTAGAACTGCTGGCTGGCATTCACGATTTCTTCAGCGGTGCAATCGATGGGGGCGATCGCTTCATCAATGATGCTCTCGCGGTATAATTGGGGCAGCATTTGGTAGCTGGCAAGTCGAGGAACTATCTCCTCCCCAGAGATGGTGCGATTGCGGATTTGTAATAAAACTGCGGTCATAACTGTCTGGCTTCAATTAAAGCCATTTGAACGAACAATTGATAGGTAAGGTGCACCCTGTGCACCCTACAGATAGAGTTTTTACATCCCGGATTTTCTAGTTGGGAATCGGAGTCAAGGTAACAGAGTAATTAGTGTTACCTGTGAATTGAGAGGCTTGAAGATAGTAGTTAGTTGCAGGAGCCAAGTTTTGGACAAATCCTTCGGAAATAGTGCCTCGCTTAACCACACTTCCAATTACCTCACCTGCATCGACGGCGCGATTGTTGTTTTTGTCTTGAATCAATCGGAGATCGGCATCAGCGCTGAGATTATTGAGACCAAAGTGATAAAATCCCTGGGTATTGACAGCGAGATGGATAGTATCGGTGGTGTCGGTGTTACCCACAGAACCTTGATGAGTTCTTGGTTTGTCGTTGGAAAAGACGGCACCGAAATCATCTTCTACGGCGAGGACTTTGCTGGGTGTTCCGATCGCGTCAGCCGATACTCTCAAATTGTAGGGAGTATCGTTGAACGCACGGTTCCGATTGACTTGCACCACGTAATTGCCTGCATCAACGTCAGGAACTGCTGATGACAAGTTGATTACTTCATCCAAACGCAATCGATCGGAAATAGCAATTTGCTTATCGTTACCATCAACTAAGCCATTGCCATTGAAATCGCGAAATAGTTGAACATTCAGATCGTCGGTCATACCAACCAGCCCAAGGTTGATATTTTTATCGCTATCCAGACGGAAACTGTAGGTGTCTTTGCTGTTGAGATTACTGATAGTGCGGCGCGGAACTACTACGGCACTACTAGATGGCAAGGTACCAAGGTCAAATTCAGCCATTTTATTTCTCCTTAAAGTGTAAAGGGATGAGTTAATTTGCTGGTTGTTTGCTTAACTTGATATCAATCTAACGAGCCGATCGTTCCGAAAGCGTTCCGAAAGCGTTCTCGAAGCGTTCCCAAAGCATCCAAGCGCGATCGTCCGCACGAATTCAAGGTTTCAGAACTTCCGCAGACCAAATGCGATCGAAGGGAATTCCAGCTTTACCGTGGGCTTCTCGAATCACTTCCGCATCGGGTGCATTCAGTTCGCACACCACACGAGTTTTATCCAGCGACGCACAGGAACGCACCCATTCAATACCCCGTTCCTCATAGGACCGTAAAATTAATCGCTGGGCTTCGTTCCACTCTTCATCAGTAAAGCCATTCGGATAGCTTCCCTCCAACAGCTTGAGGATTGGTTCGTTCCATAGGGGTGGCACACCTTCAGGTTCAATAACTTGGGCTGTCCAAACCTTGCTAAACCCAACATCGGCTTGGCGATAAGCTTGTCGCACAGACTCTGCATCTGGTGCCTCAAAGGTGCAAATCATGCGATGGCGATCGGCTGATAGTAAAGAGTAGCGCCACGTGGCATTTCTTGCCCCAAGACAATCCAAAACTCGCGTATCAGCTAACATTTCTGCGGTTATGGGTTGATCGGTCGTTGTTTCAACTTTGATGAGAGACATAATTACTTCCTCTTATAGCAATCCTAAATCATTATCATGAGTACGGTACAATTATATGCAATACTTGATTATGACAAAAAAAATGAATA
>NZ_JAUBQX010000123.1:0-1225 GCF_036701505.1 Microcoleus sp. Pol11C2 | reverse complement strand
TCTTCAGGTGCACGAGCGATAGCCTTGCGTTACGGGCTGGACCACGGAACAGTGCGCCGCTGGGTGGAAGGGTATCGCCTGCATGGAATCGAAGGGCTGCGCAAGAAGTTCAGCCACTACGACGAGCAGTTCAAGCTGGACGTGCTGCGCCGGATGTGGCGCGAGGAACTGTCGTGCCGCCAGGTGACTGCGCTGTTCGACATACGCGGTGGGCAGGGCGTCGTATCGGCCTGGGAGCGTCAGTATCATGAGGGCGGAATAGATGCCCTTAAGTCCAAACGACGAGGCGGCCCGAAGTTGATGACAGCGCCCAAGCCACCCGATCCCCCACCACCACATGCCAACGATGCGAGCACGCTGGACGCGCTGCGCAAGGAAAACGAACACCTGCGCGCGGAGGTGGCGTACCTAAAAAAATTGGATGCCTTGGTTCGAGTGAATCGGCAAGCTGCGCAGAAAAAGCGCAAGCCGTGATCGAACTGAGGCAGGACTACCCGTTGCCCGCGCTGCTCAAGGCCGCAGGGCTCTCGCGCAGCACGTTCTACTACCAGGCCAAAGTGCTTGAGGCCGGCGACAGGTACGCTGGGTTGAAGGCTCGTATCCGTGCCATCTACGAGCGCCACAAGGGCCGCTACGGATATCGGCGCATCACTGCCGCCCTTTGCCATGCAGGCGAGGCCATCAACCACAAGACCGTGCAGCGTCTGATGCACGATCTTGGCCTGAAATCCCTGGTGCGACCCAAGAAGTACCGCTCCTACCGTGGCCAGCTCGCTGCGGCTCCCAATCTGCTGAATCGGCAATTCGATGCCAACGGGGCGAACCAGAAATGGGTGACCGATGTGACCGAATTCAATGTCGGGGGCAACAAGCTCTACCTGTCCCCAGTGATGGACCTCTACAACGGAGAAATAGTGGCCTACGAGATGCTCGAGCGCCCCGTCTTCGCGCTGGTGGGGCGCATGCTGAAGAAAGCACTGGCCCGGCTTTCGGACCGGGAGAGGCCCTTGCTGCACTCCGATCAGGGCTGGCAGTACCAGATGCCCGCCTACAGGCGCCAACTCATCGATCATGGACTGAGCCAAAGCATGTCGCGCAAGGGCAACTGTCTGGACAATGCAGCGATGGAAAGCTTCTTCGGCACGCTAAAAAGCGAGTTCTTCTACCTCAACGAATTCGCAAGCATCGAGCAACTCCAGCACGGCCTGCATCGCTACATCCACTA
>NZ_JAUBQX010000122.1:0-1246 GCF_036701505.1 Microcoleus sp. Pol11C2 | reverse complement strand
TGGGCTTCCCCCAATTTCCCGGACGGTTTGCTTAGCCCATTAAGCCTTGCTCAAAGTCCACTGGGCTGAGGAAGTCTAGCTTTGAGTGTTTGCGCACCGGGTTGTAGAAGCGCTCGATGTAATCGAACACATCGGACCTGGCTTCCTCCCTTGTCCGGTAGACCTTGCGGCTGAGCCTCTCGGTCTTCATGGATGAGAAGAAGCTCTCCATCGCGGCGTTGTCCCAGCATTCACCGCGACGGCTCATGCTGCAGGTGATGCCTTGTGCCTTGAGTAGTTGCTGGAAGTCGTCGCTCGTGTATTGACTGCCCTGGTCCGAGTGGTGCATCAGCGAGCTGGGTTTGCCGCGTCGCCAAAGGGCCATCAGCAATGCGTCGCTCACCATCTTGGCCTGCATGGTGTCGCTCATCGACCACCCCACGATGCGGCGTGAGTACAGGTCCATCACCGCTGCCGCATACAGCCAGCCCTCAGCCGTCCAGATATAGGTGAAGTCGGCTACCCACTTCTGGTTCGGACCACTGGCCTGGAAGTCGCGCTGCAGATGGTTGGGCGCGATGTGGTTCTCAAGCCTGCTGCCCGTGTCTCCTGGTAGCCTGCGTCGCTTGTGACGGGCTTGCAGCTTGGCCAGATGCATCAGCCGGATGACCCGGTTCATCCCGCAACTCTCGCCCAACGCTCGAAGGTCGTGCCACACGCGTGGACTGCCGTAGGTGCGGTCGCTGAGCTCGAAGCTCTCTCGGATGAGGCGGGTGAGCCTGGCGTCGTCCTGGCTGCGCTGACTCGGCGCTCTGTCCATCCATTCATAGAAGCCGCTGTGGGAGACCGCCAGAACCCGGCACATGGTGCGGGTGGGCCAGACACTACGATGCCGCGCGATGAAGCCGTACTTCACTGCGGGTCCTTTGCAAAGTAGCCGAGCGCTTTTTTTAGGATGTCGCGCTCCGTGGTCACGCGGCGCAGTTCGCGTTGCAACCGCTCCACCTCCGTTGCTGCCTCACTGCGAAGCGGTCGGTTTGGTCTGAGGTCCAGCACCCCGCCACGCTCCTGCGTGACCCAGCGTCTGAGCACGCTGGTCTGAATACCCAGGTCCCGTGCAATGTGCGTCGCGGTTGCTCCTGGCTGCTTGCACAGCTTCACTGCCTCACGTTTGAATTCGTCCGTGAAGCTCCTTCGGGTTCTTGTCATGCCTATCTCCTGAACACATCATGTCATTGGATGTGTCCGGGAAACTGGGGGAAGCCCA
>NZ_JAUBQX010000121.1:0-1248 GCF_036701505.1 Microcoleus sp. Pol11C2 | reverse complement strand
GAGCGCAATGGAATATTCAGAACGTTTCCTCTATCCTGGCTCTTCGCTGTGCTTATCTCAACGGTCAACTTTCAATTTGATGTATTTGCCAAAGTGAGATGTACCCATTTCCTTCTGTGAATTGTGTGTAGCCCCATTCGACTTTCGTCTTGGCTCCAATAGCGAATTTTTTTCCACTGTTTTAAAAAGCTCTCGCTCTGACTCCGACTGCTTTTAATTAGAGATGAGAGTTTTTTTTAAATTCTTCTACTACCCCAGGTTTCTGTTTTTCACTCACCGGACGCGGGACTTTTAATTTTCCTTTCAGCCGATATCTGGCCCATTGGTGTACTGTACGATATGCCACTTTTACTTCACAGCAGCTTGTCAGCCATTGGTGTACTTCTTTGTAGCTACTGAATCCTTCTGGTTCTTGTAATTCCTTTGATAATCTCTCTACAGTTTCAGGATTCATTATTCTTGGTCTTCCCGAACGAGGTTTCTGCAATAATAATTCTTCTATTCCCCCCGAGCGATAACTAGACAGCCATCTTTGTATTGTGGTACGATGTTTCCCTAACCGCACAGCAGCAGACAATACGCTGTCTACCGTTTGGGTTTTGAGCCAATACAGAACTTGTAATTTTTCGTGGCGGTGAGCGTCTTTCTCTCTCCCCAGAAGAGCTTTTAGTTCTTCTTCTGTTTCCCGAATCTCAATTTTGACCACTCCTGACATTTTTCCTCCTTCTGTTTGGCTACTAACTTACAAAAATCACCTTTACTAATTGTAGCACTACTTTAGGAAATTGGTATAAGGTAAGGTCGGTGAAGGAGTTAAAGAGTTGAAAGGCAACGTTAAAGTGAACCATATTTATTGGTTATTAGTGCAGGTTGATCGCATCTAATTTGGTATAAATTGTAATTGACAAATGACATAAAATGCACAGCCACAGACCGGGCTGCGGTGGAGACGGGCTCGGCGACTAACAAGCAGTTAAACTGAGAATGGACAAAGTCAGATATCCCTCACAGGCAGATAGAAAAAGGCTGCTGTGAAATCTACCGACAACGCAACTTTGTTGAACGTGCTATCAACCGACTCAAGCAATGGAATCGGCTCGCTATTCGATATGATAAGCTGGCTGCCAATTATACAGCCATGATTACAATCGCCTGCATTCTGTTGTGCTTCTATAGCAACCGCCAAGGCGGTTAGGGTGTAAACTGGAAGTAGTCTCTGATGCTGCCCCGATCGCACGACCCATGCCA
>NZ_JAUBQX010000120.1:0-1280 GCF_036701505.1 Microcoleus sp. Pol11C2 | reverse complement strand
CCAACAGAACCGTCAGTTTCGCAGTTCCCGCCACCGGCGGCACCGTCGCCAACACTGCTAGCAGCACCTCAACGAGTCCAGACCCCAATCCCGACAACAATAACGGCCGCGAGCCTGGCGCAACTGTTACCACCACTATCACCGCTGCCCCCACTCCGACTCCCCCACTCCCACCGACTCCGACTCCGACTCCCGCCAACCAACCACCGATAGCTAGCAACGTCAACCTTGAGATCGGGCCCAGCAGCGCTGTGGCGATCGCAGGACTCGGAGGAAGCGACCCCGACGGTTCGATCGCATCCTTCACCATCAACACCGTCCCACCAGCAAATGAAGGGCTGATATTTTTAGGCAATCCCGATACTGGCGGCACGATTGTCACCGCCGGTCAAATTCTGACACCTGCTGACATTAACCAATTATTTTTCCAATCGACAGCCAACTTTACAACAGCAAATTTTACCTACAGCGCTACAGACAACCAGGGTGCCACCAGCCCCGCCAGTGCTACTGTATCGGCGCTGCTGCCGGTGCCAAACCAACCGCCCGTAGCTAACAACGTCAACCTTGACATCGGGCCCAGCAGCGCTGTGGCGATCGCAGGACTCGGAGGAAGCGACCCCGACGGCTCGATCGCATCCTTCACCATCAACACCGTCCCACCAGCAAATGAAGGGCTGATATTTTTAGGCAATCCCGATACTGGCGGCACGATTGTAGCGGCGGGTCAAATTCTGACACCTACTGACATTAACCAATTATTTTTCCAATCGACAGCCAACTTTACAACAGCAAATTTCACCTACAGCGCTACAGACAACCAAGGCGCTACCAGCCCCGCCAGCGCTACTGTCTCTGCCATTCCCCTGAACGAACCAACACCGGCGCCAACACCAACACCACCAACACCGGCGCCAACACCAACACCACCAACACCGGCGCCAACACCAACACCACCAACACCACCAACACCAACACCACCAACACCAACACCACCAACACCACCAACACCAACACCACCAACACCACCAACACCAACACCACCAACACCACCAACACCAACACCACCAACACCGCCAACACCAACACCACCAACACCGCCAACACCAACACCACCAACACCACCAACACCAACACCAACAACACCGGCGCCAACACCAACACCAACAACACCGGCGCCAACACCAACACCACCAACACCAACAACACCACCAACACCAACAACACCAGCGCCAAAACCAGCCCCCGAACCAACACCAGCGCCAGAACCAACCCCCATA
>NZ_JAUBQX010000076.1:0-20668 GCF_036701505.1 Microcoleus sp. Pol11C2 | reverse complement strand
CTATGATGCGATCGCAGCCTTTAATTCTGCTTTACTTATTGCACCGGATTATATCGGTGCTCTCAACAACAAAGGGAATGCACTGCAAAGTCTGGGTAATTTGCAAGCAGGGCTAAGGGAATTTGAGGATGATGCAAAACAGTCTTACTATGATGCGATCGCAGCCTGTAATTCTGCTTTACTTATTGCACCGGATTCTATCGCTGCTCTCAACAACAAAGGGAAGGCGCTGCAAAGTTTGGGTGAGTTGCAAGCAGGGCTAAGTGAATTTGAGGCAGCAAAACAGTCTTACTATGATGCGATCGCAGCCTGTAATTCTGCTTTACTTATTGCACCGGATTCTATCGCTACTCTCAACAACAAGGCGATTGCGCTGCAAAGTCTGGGTGATTTGCAAGCAGGGCTAAGTGAATTTGAGGATGCAAAACACTCTTACTCAGAGGCGATCTCAGCCTGTAATTCTGCTTTACTTATTGCACCCGATGATATCGCTGCTCTCAACAACAAAGGGAAGGCGCTGCTAAGACTGGGTATGTTACAGGCAAAATTATCTGAGGAACAGGAAGCACTCAAGAATTGGCAAGAGGCACTGGAAATGTTGAATCGATCTTTAGCTATTGCTCCTAATGACGATTCTGTTCGCAGTGGCCGCGATGCGCTGCAAGAATTTCTCGATAATTTGGGTGACAATACTGTCAGCAGTTAGCTCGATCGCAACGAGTAAAAACGCGGCATTCATTCCCTGCCTTAAACCGAAAGCCCGCCAGGGAATGAATTCCCTGGCTAATAGCAAAAGTCCTCTAAAGAGGACTAATGAATTCTTCAGTCCTCTTCAGAGGACTTTAGCTTTGAGGCAGGGGTTTCAACCCCTGCCTGCCGGACTCAGGGACAGAGCGTTAAAAGCCCGCCCTCGAATTTAGCTATTTAACCTTGCAGCTTACCGCCCAGATTGTCTCGGCGATGTACCATCAGCCCGCTTCCGACGGATCAGCACGCTCATCACCTGCTTCGGATTCGCCGCACGCTGTACGGGACTCCAATCGCCGACTTCTGCAAATCCCAAGCGGTACAAAGTGAGTATGGTTTCCCGGACACCTTTGGGCGAACCGACAACCGTTAACAGCACCACTTCCTGTTCGCATACTGCTGCTGAGTCGTCATTTGGGCGATCGAATTTGTTGTCGTCAGGCACGAATTCCTGTGACATAATATGTTCTCCTGGTTTTGGGTTTTCTAGAAAAACCCAAAAACCCAGCCGCCCCGCATTTCAAGACATAGCAGGGCGGCTACAGAGGATGTTAAGATACTCCGTTAGCCTCCAGACTGCTGATTCCAGTTTGGCGGTGAGCTGTCCATTGCTGCTACCAACAGCTTTGGGCAGTGCAACTAGATTTTTGGGCGACGCGGGCTGCCTCCTCTACAAGCAAGCAACCTCTCACTTCAAAGCGTAGCCGCAGATGGGGGCCGCCGTCAATCGATTTTGGATTTTAGATTGACTCCTTACCAGCGTCAGCGGCTGGAAACCAGTTACTTGGAGAGATGTGGCGATCGGGCTTCTGATTTTATTGTGGTGCAGGTAATTGAGAAGAGTTATAATATTAAAAATTAATTCAAGAAGTGCCATAATAAAACGGCCAATAAAATCTCAACAACGTCCATTTCGCGAAACCGCTACCCCACAGAATGGTCAATAGCATTTCTGGAATGGATTAACAGTCATCGTACCCTAAATCTCCCCACTCTTTCAGATGAAGCTATTAGCCGAGAAAGCATTTATGGAGAAAACTGATACTGAAGTTAAACTCAGATTGGGCGATCGCAAAGGTTCGGCCAAGCGACTCAGAGGGCTGGGAAAAACTGATATGACACCTCCAACAGATGCGGAAGTTGCAGTCATGTTAGAAGAGCGCTTGGTGGATAAATACTTAAAATGATTGAACCGCGAAGACGCGAAGGACACGAAGGAAGAATTAGGAAGAAGATTAACAGGAGTGACGCACTCCGACAAATAAACCGGGTTTTTTACCGAATTTACGGTGTGTAATGCGTCTTCTCGTAAAAAAACCCGGTTTCTGGGCCCCATGCGTAAGCCCTACTCCTCGCTAACAGCCAAACCAGAAACCACAGGGGCGATCGCATTTAACTTCAACACAGGATGTTCCCCTTCCACCTGCCGACAATTCCACTCATTTCTAAACAGCAAAACCGGCCTTCCCCAAGTATCTTTCACCGTCACCGTATTAAACAGCCGCCCAACTTTTTCCAGCGCATCCCAACCGCCGTCAACCCAACGAGCTACACTGTAAGGCAACATATCGATCGTCGTTTCCACATTATATTCCGACTGCATTCTGAACTGCACAACTTCAAATTGCAACTGTCCCACAGCAGCCAAAATTGGCTCTCGTTTCGCCTCATCAACCGAGTACATAATTTGCACTGCGCCTTCTTCCTGTAACTCCGAAACGCCTTTGCGGAACTGCTTAAACTTAGAAGGATTGGGATTTCTCAAAAAAGCAAAAAGTTCGGGAGAAAAACAGGGAATCCCTTCATATTCCAGTTTTTGACCTGTGTAAATAGTATCGCCGATCGCAAAAACCCCCGGATTGTTCAAACCGATCACATCGCCCGGATACGCAACTTCGATCGACTCCCGATCCTGAGCAAATAACTTTTGAGGTCTTGACAAACGCACCGTTTTACCGCTGCGAGCGTGAGTCACGTTCATGTCCTTTTCAAACTTGCCCGTACAAACCCGAATAAAAGCCACCCGATCGCGGTGTCTCGGGTCCATATTCGCTTGCAATTTAAACACAAACCCGGTAAAATCTTCATAAGTTGGCGGCAAGTCTCCGGCGCTGCTCTTGCGGGCGATCGGCTTCATAGCGTAATCTAAAAACGCATCTAAAAACAGTTCTACCCCAAAATTGCTCATCGCGCTGCCAAAGAAAACAGGCGTCATTTTGCCAGCCCGAACCAAGTCTAAATCGAGTTCAGTTCCTAACTCATCCAGCAGTTCTAACTCTTCTTTGAGCTGATAGTAAAGGTCTTGTTCCAACAAATCTTCAATGCGCGGATCGCCCAATTCGATGACAGTATCAACAGCAGCCTGAGAACCGTGTTTAGTCCGCTCGAATAAGTGAATTTTGCGCCCTCTGCGATCGAAAACACCTTTAAAGCGATCGCCCGTACCTATCGGCCAATTTACCGGATAAGTCTGCAACCCCAATTCCTTCTCAATTTCGTCCAACAAATCCAAAGGATCTCTGCTTGGGCGATCGAGCTTATTAAAGAAAGTAAAAATAGGCAAACTTCGCAGCTTACAAACTTCAAATAACTTCCGAGTTTGCGGTTCCAAACCCTTAGCAGCATCCTCAAGCATCACCGCATTGTCAGCCGCCGCCAGAGTTCGATAAGTATCTTCGCTAAAATCTTGGTGTCCCGGAGTATCGAGCAGATTAATGTGATATTTTTTATACTCAAACTGCAAAACAGTAGAAGTAATAGAAATTCCCCGCTGCTGTTCCATCGCCATCCAGTCAGAGGTAGCGTGTCGCTGGGCCCGCCGCGCTTTCACAGAACCTGCTTCGTGAATTGCACCTCCGTACAGCAGCAGCTTTTCTGTCAAAGTAGTTTTACCCGCGTCGGGGTGCGAGATAATAGCAAAGTTGCGCCGGCGCTCAACAGCAGTTAGCAGTTCAGTTTCGAGTTCTGTTGTCATCACAAATTAGGTAGGGGAATCATCACCCGATCGCCATTATAGCCTGTGCTACAGTTGCTATTAAAGGTAAAATTATCACTAAAGTCAAGGAAGAAAACTAATATGTACGACTCCGACAAGCGGAAGCTGCTATCACTGGTGTGCCACGGGGCGATTTTTTTCAGTACGTTACTGTTCTCGATTGGAGCGCCGATCGCTGTATTGTTAGTATCAGATGACCCCGTTGTCAAAGAAAACGCCACAGAAGCCATCAATTTTCACCTTAATGTATGGCTGTACAGCACCGTGATTGTGGTGTTAACTGTCGTCACTTTCGGTCTTGCTGGTTTTATCTTAGTGCCCCTAGGTTATCTGCTGCACTGGGGACTGACAATAATGGCTATCCTCCAGGTTTTGCAAAATCCCAACCAACCTTACCGCTACCCTTTTATTTTCCGAATAGTTTAGACAGCAAATCGCGCTTCACCATCGATTTCAACAACCCGATTTCTTTAAGAAGAAACCGGGTTTTTATTTTTTTTATAACTCACATTCGTTACCCCCAACTGGCAAATACACTGCTTAAGTGACAAAGAGGGTTGATTATCGGAGACAAGATTCAGTAAAAAAACTTAAAAGTTTGTGTAACTAAGCATCATCCAGTTGGGGATTCCAGAAAATTGACCTAACATCATGAGTGAAATCTTCTTAATCCATAAAACTTCAAAAATTAGAGCACAATCAACTATTAATTATGGTGTCTTCGCCCTGTTGCAGCGCTGTTGTGAACGCTAAGTTGATCTTCCATTGATGCCGTTTCCCACAATATGCTAACGTCTTTGGGTTATTTCGCCGAGTTAGGGGTAAGGTTCGATCGCTCCGAACCATCGTTTTTGCTTTAGCCGTGCTATTTTTGCATCTGGCGATCGTTTTATTGAAATTGTCCACCAATTCTATCTCTACCAGCAGTCTTAAAACTTAATACAATATTTTTCCAATAAAAATCCCGCTCTTGTGGAACGGGAAAGCCATCAGGGTGCATCTATATATATGTCAGTATAAGTCATAGGGGGTATAACCCCTCGTAGCTTTATCGAATCTTTACAATCACAAAATTTTTGTAAAGATTGAGGTTTTTATTTGACTTATAAGCCGTTTTATGAAATTAAAATCGAAAATGCTGACATTTATAAAATCAAGTGAGTTTCCTCTGAATAATCAAAACTTTAAGCTCCTTTACCATGCTTCGGCAAATAGTGGAGCAAATACCATAAGATGGCTACATTTGTGATAAATACCGCTAACTTAAGTACCGTGACCCCGTGAACTAATTCATATATTTCAGGGGGTATACTGATGCTTACCAGCACTAAAACTAAGATTGTTGCCCAGTCTTTTTCGTACCACAAACCAACGGCTTCAACAGCAGTTAAAGTTGCATAAAGTGCTGCGGAAAGTCCGCCCAAAAATAATTTTTGAGGGTTTAGAATTAGAAGTTTTTCTAAGATAAATTCAATAACTTTTAGTTTGGTTTCTAACAAATAAGATTGCGAAATATTTTCTAAGAGTTGATGATTTTTTAAGGGAAAAAGCGAAGCAATCGAAGTTACTGCCAAGAGGGAACCCACAAATGTTTTGTAAAGGACAATTGCCATTAAAGCAGGAGCGTGATGTTTCTTCACCTTAATTATATCTAGAAAAAATATCAATAATGTGCGATCGCCTAGTTAGCCTGTTTGGGATTGAAAACTAAAAATTCAGTAGAGTGCGTCAGCAATTAGCTAATCAAGTAGAGAAAAAATAACGCGCTGCTGACGCAGCTTACTAAGCTTGAGGATAACGTTGTGCTAAGAAAGAGATAGCAGCAGCCCGATCGCCCAAATAGCCATCCAACCTCGCCGCCAATAAATCATCCAACATTCGTTTAAACCCAGGCCCCGGCTTATAACCCAAAGCCTTCAAATCGTTGCCATTTAAAGGCGGCTCAACATTCGCCCATTTGGTGAGATATTCCCAGATTTGGCGGCGTGCACTTCGTGGACTTTGTAGGGCGATCGCAATTAACACCGGCAACTCATAATTTCTCAACAGCAGCACCAATTGACTCGGCAACTCGCACTTAGGCAAATTCTCTGCTAACTGGTTCTTTCCGGCTTCCAAGACTTCCAGCCGCTTAATGCTGTCAGCGGGTAACTGAAGATTTGCAGCCACCTTGCCGCGATATTCCGGTGCTAAATAAGCTATCAAAACTTCCAGCCGCATCTGCCAATCGGCAATATTGATAATTGGGAATGGGGAATTGGGAATGGGGAATTGGGCATCGGGAATTGGGAATTGGGAATTGGGAATTGGGAATTGGGAATTGGGGATAGTTTGTTCCTTCTTCCCTCTTCCTTCTTTCTTTTTCCCTCTTCCCTCCTCCTTCTTCCTGACCTCCTTTACATCCGTTACATCCCGTACATTGCTCGTTGCCGAACCTTCCTTCCTTCTTCCATTCAAACACCGATCGAGCAAACGCAGTTGTCGCCACAACTCCCGATCCAACTCCAAACTAGGATGAATGCAGCGCAAAGCCTGCAAATCTCCCAGCATCTGCAAAGCAACTTTCCAGTAGGGGGCTTGCAAAATGTATTTCAATTCGCTTTTGAGTCGAGTTTCCAAAGCCGGAGCTCGGCCGTTTTCCCCCTGAATTCGGTAATAAATCCCGCTGGCCAAAGCGTTGCGGATGTATCCTTCCGTCTGCGGCTCAATTTCAAACCCCAACCGCACCGCAAACCGCACAGCGCGATAAATTCGCGTCGGATCTTCGATAAAACTGTTGGCGTGCAAAACTCGAATTTGCTTCGATTCCAAGTCCAGCAAACCGCAAAAAAAATCTAACAATTCGCCGCTGCGAGGAACACCCAACCGCACAGCCAGCGCATTAATTGTAAAATCCCTGCGGTACAAATCTTGGCGAATTGAACTTGCTTCCACTTCAGGATTTGCAGCCGGATAAGGGTAAAATTCAGTGCGAGCCGTAGCGATATCCACCCACAGCGAGCCGAAAGCAGAGTCTTTGTGCCACAAAAGTGCGGCGGTTTGAAATTGACCGTGAACGTCCAAACGCGAGTCGGGGTAAAGTTTTTGCAGCGATGCAGCCAACTCGACACCAGCACCGGAATCGTCGGAACCGCACTTTCCATCCACAACCAAATCAATATCTGTTAGCGCCACTGTATCATCCGTGGCTAAGAGTAAATCGCGGACTGCTCCACCCACAATATAAAGTTGCCAGCCGCGCTCTTGGGCAATATTGGCCGCGATCGACAATAATTGCCATAATTCGGGACTGATGCGCGATCGCAACAACTGCTCAACCGATTCGGGTACGGCACAATAAGACAATTCTGCATTGCTTCCCCTGTCTCGCGCTTTTTGCTGGTGCAATTCCCGCAACACGTCAGTCCGAGTAACAATTCCCACCAGTTGGCCGTTTTCCAAAACTGGCAAGCGGCCGATATCGTATGTGACCATTAAAGATTCAATTTCCGGCAGCAAGGTATCTGGGGCGATCGTTTTTAGCTGCGGAGTCATGTAACCCTTCACCGGGGCGTGACTGAAACCGTGGTGCAGGGCAATGTCAATGTCGCGCCGCGAGATAATGCCAGCCAGTCGATCGCCCGCATCGACCACAGAAAGCCCCGAATGTCCGTAACGTAGGAGGATACGGTGAGCTTCCCCCACCGAAGTTTCCGGGCGAATACTCCGCACTGGAGACGACATTAATTCGCGGGCTGTGGGAGGGTGGGGAATTTGAGTTTTGAGTTCGTCAGCTAACTGATTTAAAGTCAGCAGGGGGTCAACATCGCGGGTGGCGAGGGAAGCGGCGCGGGCGTGGCCTCCGCCGCCGAGGGGTTTGAACAATTCGCTGAGGTTTGTTCCTTCGATTCGCGATCGACCGATAATAGTTAATCGATTGGAAACTGGCGATTCTGGAGCGATGTTGCGGTTGTTTTCGTTTTCGCCAAATTTATAAACATTACCTAACAGCAGAGCATCGGTTTCAGTTAAATCGAGCAAGCGAGAAGCCAGGGAAGAAAGCCCCGGAACGTAGGATTCAGTAGATAGCAGCACCCAGGCTAGGCTGTAACCGTGCAAAGTTTCCGATCGCAAATTATTCAGCGCTTCTCTCAGCAAATCTTGCAATTGAGGAGACAAACCGGGTTCTACATATTCAGCGATTACCCCCAAACTCGCTCCCTGTTCCATCAACCACGCCAAAGCTCTTGCATCTCGCGCAGTTGCGCCCTCAAAGGTGAGGGAACCTGTATCGACGTGGATGCCGAGGGCCATTACTGTTGCTTCCGAAGGCAGAAGGCGGAATGGTGTGTCGCTGTTTTCTGCTTGATTTTTGAGCTTTTCAACAATTAATGTTGTGCTGGCTCCGACTGCTTCGATCTGCGTAACAGTAGCGGGAATGTCTAAATCGGCCTGTAGGTGATGGTCGAAAACAGCAATTTCGCTCACTTGTGGCAAATCCAGCCACTCGGCGGCTTTTCCCAAACGATCGCGCTGCGAGGCATCAACTATAGTAATCGATCGAATTCGTTGCGGATTGACCGATCGGCGTTCAATCAGTGGGTACTCGTCGCGGTGTAGCGCCAAAAAATCCCGCACTGTCGGATGACACCCGCCCGTCAATACGATCCTGCTACCGGGGCGCAGCACGCAAAGTCCCACCGCCGCCCCCAAGGCGTCAAAATCTGCTGTTGTGTGGCACAAAACTAAGTCCATAGCCGAAAATCCCGCATCTCTAACTCAAACAGTAGCAATTTCTCGCCCTCTGAAACCGGATGTGTCGATCGGGCTTTAACTTAACCTTTCCAGTTTTCTGTCATGTAGCGAACAATGATAAAATTGATCGAAATCTCAAGAGCCGCTGACGCCTGTTCGCGCAACGCCCGAATTTGCACGGGTTCTTTCGTATCAATCAACCGACAATCTCTCGATCGACTATCGGGAAACTGTCAAAAACTAGAATTTGGAAGATTTTTTTCGGTTCTGGGAAACTATTTCGGATCAACGCACGGTTATATCGAAAGGAGAAAAGATGTTATCAATTCTGTTTCAAGTGGTTTTACTGGGTCTGGTACTGCTGTCTTTTGTGATGGTCGTTGGCGTGCCAGTTGCTTATGCCTCTCCCCAAAACTGGAATCAGTCTAAATCCCTAATTTATGCCGGGTCTGGTCTCTGGTTTTTGCTGGTTATTGCAGTGGGTGTATTGAACTTTTTAGTCGTTTAATTTCACCCAAGTTTATCGAATCAAGAAGGTAAAAGATAGAAGGATGAAGGCATTCACCAGCGATTGAAAGGCATTCGGCAGAAGCTAGGAATTTTCCAGACCGCGCGACCCTGTATGTTTTTGCACTTGAGATTCAGATGAGATGCTCCTGCTTTCTGACTTTTGCCTTCTCAAAAACAAAAATCTAAAATCTAAAACCTAAAATCTAAAGTAGAGCACTATGACTGTTTTCGAGGGAACTTTTACTCACACTGAATCTTTGCGGTTTGCTATTGTCATCGGTCGTTTTAACGATTTGGTGGTTAACAAACTTTTGGAGGGATGTCAAGATTGTTTGAAACGCCACGGGGTTGATATTAATCCTCATGGCTCTCAGGTGGACTTTTTTTGGGTTCCCGGAAGTTTTGAGATTCCTTTGGTGGCGCGCCAAGCTGCTCTTTCTCACCGCTACGATGCGGTAATTTGTCTGGGGGCGGTAATTCGGGGCCAAACTCCTCATTTCGATTTTGTGGCTGGTGAGGTTGCTAAGGGAATTGCTGCTGCTGCTTTTCAGACAGGGGTGCCGGTGATTTTTGGGGTGGTGACGACTGACACGATGCAGCAAGCTTTGGAAAGGGCTGGAATTAAAAGCAATTTGGGCTGGAATTATGCGATGAGTGCTTTGGAAATGGGCACTTTGATGCGCCAAGTTAAGGGTTTGGGAACACACTCTTACGGTCACTTAGCTAGTGGATCTGCTGCTCAAGTGCTTTCGGGCGAAGCAAATCTGGCGATCGCCCCTGATGTATCATCGGATCAAATCCCCTCGTAAGTTGGGCCTTATTGCATAAATCTTTGATGGATAGGTCAACCGCAGATGTAAGGCAGATAACGCAGATAAACGCAGATAATTTCCACAGAGTGTAGTTTCAGGGCTGACTCGTGGGGATCGAGAAACCGGGTTTCTACGAGTTTTGCGACAAGTTACGAGAAATCTCGGAAGAAACCCGGTTTCTAAGACTATTTTTTAGCTAAAAAACTTCAAGTTTTGTATTTCAAAAAATCTTAAAACTATTGTGGGGTGGTGATCCTGCCCGCCCCAAGACAAAAGTTCTACGTGTCGGGGCCGATCGACCAATTAGACCAATATCTTGCTAATTGGCAATGAGTGTGATATCATAAAATGTTCTTAGAAATAGCGCAACACTAACTATTACTGCATGGCAACGAAGCCAACGATCGCATTTACTCACCTCGGCTGCGAAAAAAATCGCATCGATACCGAACACATGATTGGCTTGCTGGCTCAAGCGGGCTATCAAGTGGATTCTAATGAAGAATTAGCCGATTATGTTGTAGTCAATACTTGTAGTTTTATCCAAGCTGCGCGAGAAGAGTCAGTCCGCACCTTGGTAGAATTGGCAGAAGCTAATAAAAAAGTAGTCATCACCGGCTGCATGGCACAGCATTTTCAGCAGGAATTGCTGGACGAATTGCCCGAAGCAGTCGCAATTGTCGGCACTGGCGACTATCATAAAATCGTCAATGTTATGCAGCAGGTAGAAAAGGGCGATCGAGTTTCCCTCGTCTCCTCAGAACCTACTTACATCGCTGACGAAACTACTCCCCGCTACCGCACCACATCGGAAGGTGTCGCGTATCTGCGAATAGCAGAAGGCTGCGACTATCGCTGTGCATTTTGCATTATCCCGCACTTGCGCGGAAATCAACGATCGCGCACGATCGAATCTATCGTCGCCGAAGCTAAGCAATTAGCCTCCGAAGGGGTAAAGGAAATTATCTTAATTTCTCAAATTACCACCAACTACGGGAAAGATATTTATGGCGAACCGAAACTAGCCGAACTGCTTCGGGCTTTGGGTGAAGTAGATGTACCTTGGATTCGGATGCACTACGCCTATCCTACAGGTTTGACTCCGCAAGTTGTGGCAGCCATCCGCGAAACACCCAATGTTTTGCCGTATTTGGATTTACCCCTGCAACACTCGCACCCGGAAATTCTGCGGGCGATGAATCGGCCTTTTCAAGCTGGGATCAATGATGCCATAGTCGATCGGCTCAAAGCAGCACTTCCCGGGGCTGTGATGCGAACAACTTTTATTGTCGGCTTCCCCGGCGAAACTGACGAACACGCAGCACACTTGCTGGAATTTGTCAAGCGCCATGAATTTGATCACGTAGGAGTTTTTGTATTTTCGCCAGAAGAAGGAACCCCAGCCTTCAGCTTGCCCCAGCAAATACCTGCAGAAATAATGGAAATGCGGCGCAATTCGGTAATGGCGGCACAACAACCTATATCATTGAAGAAGAATCAAGAGTCTGTCGGTCAGGTAGTTGATGTCCTGATAGAACAAGAACAACCAGAGACAGGCGAGTTGATTGGTAGATCCGCTCGGTTTTCCCCAGAAGTAGATGGACTCGTCTATGTCACAGGAGAAGCGCGGCTGGGTTCAATCGTATCTGTGAAAATTACTGGTGCAGATGTCTACGACCTCTACGGTCAAGTGTAAGTATTGCTGGAACTGTTGCCTGAGACGGTGCGGCGAACAAAAACCGGACACGAGCCAAAAATGATTAGCGGATTGTGCAACAAAAGTAACGGTTAGTACATAATTGTGCAAAGATATGTAGCAAAGGGGTTCTAAACTTTTTTAGCCCCTATCTGGCAATCGACCCTCCCCGTCGGGGTGCGGTAATCTCTACAGAACATCGGAAAATTTTAACGAATTTAATGTTTTGTTTCTGAATGTAAAGAGTTATGATGATAACAAGCCAGAAATAAGCGGGGATAATTTGAGATTGCTTCGCCGTCCGCCCTACACCACAACGGTATCCCGAAAGAGTGTTGAGATGGATAGGCGGTAACGGTCGCCCCATCCCCCGCTCAATCCCGCAGGCGACGGATTGCGGGATAGCGCCTGAACCAAACAACCTGTTACTACTATGTAGTTAAGTGGGGCTGGTCATGATCCTCACTATAAAATGCCCTAGAGGGAAAGCTTGCAAGTACCTTAAAGGAAGTCCAATGTCCTGTTTTAAGAATGTTGGAAGCCTATAACCCGACCCCTGGCGGTTGGTATCGGTGATGTCACAAAATCAAAGACGGCTGTCGAATTGGTAAATTTAGTCACCATCGACGGAGCTGCCCTATACTCGATTGCTATTTAAGAAGGTGCGCGCAGGCGCAGCACCATAAAGAACTCTTATGAGTTCCTGCCCTAGAGCAGAAATCCGCATCCGAGTTGGGCAACTTAGAAGGCTAAGACTCGTTATTAGGAGCATTAATGAATTTATTGTTTGAAGGCTTAGGTCTTTCGGAAGAACTCGTTCTCCATCTGGAAACACTAGGCTTTACAGAACCTACTCCCATCCAAGTACAAGCAATTCCGCACTTGCTAGCAGGTCGCGACGTTGTGGGTCAAGCCCAAACAGGGACAGGCAAAACGGCAGCATTCTCGTTGCCCATCTTGGAGCGGATTGATTTAGATGTAACTGCGGTGCAAGCACTGGTGCTGACGCCGACTCGCGAACTGGCGATGCAAGTAACTGAAGCCATCCGTGATTTGAGCGGCATCAGCAACGACGGCCCGGTAAAAGTGGGTCGCTCTCTGCAAGTTCTGACAGTGTACGGCGGTCAATCGATCGATCGTCAAATGCAGCGTTTGAAGCGCGGCGTGCACGTCGTTGTCGGTACACCCGGACGCATATTGGATATGCTCAGCCGTGGCAGCCTGAAACTAGACAAGGTAAAGTGGCTGGTTTTGGATGAAGCTGACGAAATGCTGAGCATGGGCTTTATCCAAGATGTGGAAAAAATCTTGGATGCTGCACCAAAAGAACGTCAAACGGCATTTTTCTCGGCGACGATGGAAGCTTCCATTCGGAAATTGGTGGCGCGGCATTTGCGTAACCCAGTCAACGTCACCGTAGAACAGCCAAAAGCAACGCCAAAGCGCATCAGCCAAGGCGTGTACATGATTCCCCGTGGCTGGTCGAAGGCAAGAGCCCTACAGCCAATTTTAGAAATGGAAGACCCGGAATCTGCACTGATTTTTGTGCGGACTCGGCAGTCGGCGGCAGAACTCACCAGCCAACTGCAAGCAGCAGGTCACAGCGTTGATGAGTATCACGGTAATTTGAATCAGGCACAGCGGGAACGCTTGCTGCATCGGTTCCGCCAATGTCAGGTGCGCTGGGTAGTGGCGACTGATATTGCGGCGCGGGGTTTGGACGTGGATCACTTGACTCACGTAATTAACTACGATTTGCCCGACAGTGTGGAAAGCTACGTTCACCGGATCGGACGCACGGGCCGGGCTGGTCGCGAAGGAACGGCGATTACGCTGATTCAACCGGTCGATCGCCGCAAACTGCGCTTGATTGAACGCCACGTGCGATCGAGCTTGACGGTGCGAAACATTCCGACACGGGCGCAAATTGAAGCTCGTCAGTTGGAAAAGATGCAGGGTAAAGTTCGCGAAGCTTTGGCTGGCGAACGGATGGCATCTTTCTTGCCTCTGGTATCTCAGTTATCCGAGGAGTACGACTCCCACGCGATCGCCGCTGCTGCTTTGCAAATGGCTTTCGATCAAAGCCGTCCTGCTTGGATGGGCGCGGATTACGCTCAACAAGAAGATCCCCCGATTGGTGCAGAAAACAGCGTCAAGCCAATCTTGATCAAAAAGCGGGCTAAGACTGGTGCACCGAGTAATTCTGTACCAGCGCCGACTTTTTCTGGAGCACCGAGTGCTCCTGTTCCCCAGAACAGCTAATTGGTAGGGTGCACAATGTGCACCTTATTTATAATTTTTGTAGAGATGCGATCAATCGCACCTCTACTTTTTTTTAGGGGTGTGAGACTCTATGGGGAATAAAAATCACAAAAAAGCTCTTCGTTCGTTGAACAAGCGGATTGCAGAACATGAAGAAAAGATTAGACTGGAATATGATAAGGATTTTCCCGATGAAGGCTTAATCCGGCATTGGGAAGGTGAAATTCGAGCTTTTGAGAAAGGAATTCAGCAAGCTTTAAAACGATTGGGTAAATAAAGATGGAAGTTAGCGATCGGACAATTTCTGTAACTAATTCTACACTGAGAACGTTAATTGATGAATTGGGTACTGAGTGTCAAAATGTGATTACTTTAATCGCTCAGCTTCAGTTACCTGATTTGAGCGATCGACAAAAAGCTGAAATTCTAGCAGAGTTCCTGAGTGCTGCAATTCATCTGAACGTTCACTGCGGAGAGGATTTTCAGACACTAATTGCTGAGGAAATGACAAAATTGTCGGATGATGATGAAGAGGATTAAGGAGACTGGGGCGATCGCACATTAGGAAAAAGCCCTCCTGTCAACTCACCGAATAGCTAAAAAACCTTATAAATAAGGGCTAAAATCCTTACTACAAACTTATGAACCGGGACTTTTGTACTCTTGTCTAATATTTCAGTTTAGCTGCGTGCTCACAATAATCTTTTGCACGCGATCGCCCTTAATTTCCACAATCAAATTAGAAGCCTTTTGGTCATTGCTGTAAGTCAAGCGAGTCACTTCACCCTGCACAGATTGCGACCCGTAACCGTAAGTTTTCACAACTTTTTGGCTGTTATCTCCTAGCTTCACACCATCAATTGTCAGAAACTTGGGATTGGTAGTAGAAACTAAATAAACTTTGCCATCCCATGCTGCTACCGTCAATCCTGAGTAGGTTAGCGTGCGAATCTTGCCGCCGATGCCAGACCCAGCAGCTTTAGTTTCGTCGCGTTGCGGTTTTCCCAACTTACGTTTTGCCTCTTCTACAGCCATCCCCAACCGAACGCCGCCAATCCCCAGCCGCGAATAGTTCAGCGCCGCCGGCTTTTGTGTCGCACTGAGCATTCTTTCTAGAGTCGCAACAGTTTGATTCATAGCGGGAACAGGACGAACTAAAGCAGCAAATCCTAAGCTCGAAATTGCGAGATTCATCATGATGCCAGCGAGGGCTGTTGTCACAAATATTTTTACCATTTTTTTATAGCTTTATTTGGCAATGTATTCGTGCGATCGCCCGCTAGATCCGGATTGATACTAATAGGACTTACACCAACACTCCTGGACGCACTGCGCTGCTCTAAAACCAAATTTTTTTACCAAAACTACACAAAGAAACCCGGTTTTTACCCTAAATTTTAGGTTTGACAGCGAGGTATTCAGGAAGAAACCGGGTTTCTAGCGCAACCTAGGTAAGTCCTGACTAATATTTTTTAAGCTTTGAAAACCGCCTATTTCGGGCGAACCGAATTTGCTGCGGCACAAGCTTGCGTCCGCCTGCGGGGACTGAAAGAAAGAATAAAGGAGGTAAATCAACGGAAATTGCTGTGATATCCTAACAAAAGCCATATCTCGATAAAATTAGCAATTTAGATGACCGCAACAGATTCTACTAAACACCAAAAATCCAAAGCCCTCAAACCGGGTAGCCGCCGCCCCGCTAAAGAACTTTGCAGCGAGTGCGGTTTGTGCGATACATATTACATCCATTATGTCAAGGAATCTTGTGCTTTTTTAACACAGCACATCGCGGAATTAGAAGAAGAGATTCACGGGCGATCGCGCAATCTCGACAATCCCGACGATTGGTATTTCGGAGTCAGTCAAAATATGATGGCTGCTCGGAAAAAAGAGCCGATTGAGGGTGCTCAATGGACGGGAATCGTCAGCACAATTGCGATTGAAATGCTCGAAAAAGGAATTGTAGAAGGCGTTGTTTGCGTCCAAAATACTAAGGAAGACCGCTTTCAACCGATGCCGATTATTGCGAGGAATCGCGCCGAAATTTTGGCAGCAAAAGTCAACAAACCAACTCTCTCTCCCAATCTTTCAGTATTAGAACAAATCGAACAATCTGGGATGAAGCGGCTGTTAGTAATTGGCGTCGGCTGTCAAATTCAAGCCTTGCGAACAGTCGAGAAAAAACTCGGTTTAGAAAAGCTCTACGTTTTGGGAACTCCCTGCGTGGATAATGTCAGCCGTGCAGGCTTGCAGAAATTCCTAGACACGACTAGCCGTTCTCCCGAAACAGTTGTATCTTATGAGTTTATGCAAGACTTTAACGTTCACTTCAAACACGAAGACGGTTCGGAAGAAAAAGTGCCGTTTTTTGGCTTGAATACTAAGGAATTGAAAGATGTTTTTGCTCCTTCTTGTTTGAGCTGTTTTGATTATGTCAATTCTTTAGCAGATTTAGTTGTGGGCTACATGGGCGCACCTTTTGGTTGGCAGTGGATTGTAGTGCGAAATGACACCGGGCAAGAAATGTTAGATTTGGTAAAGGATCAGTTAAATACTCAGCCGGTGATGTCGAAGGGAAACCGAAAAGAAGCGGTTCAGCAAAGCATTCCGGCTTATGAAAAAGGGGTGACTTTGCCGATGTGGGCGGCGAAGTTAATGGGAGTTTTTATTGAGAGAATTGGACCGAAGGGTTTGGAATATGCTCGGTTTTCAATTGATTCTCATTTCACTCGCAATTATCTGTACGTGAAGCGGAATTACCCGGAGAAATTAGAGGCTCATGTGCCGGAATATGCTAAGCGGATTGTGGGGCAGTATAAGTTGCCTGAGTGAGGTGCAGAGAGTTTTTAATAGCTATTTTGCACGGACATGATATTGCCCTCTTTCCTTCAGTCCGGCAGGGGTTTAAACCCCTGCCTCAAAGCTTAAGTCCTTTGAAAAGGACTGAATAATTATTGGTTTTGTTTGTGCAAGATGGCTTTAAATCTCAATTAGAGGTACAAGATTATGACACTTATAGTGGCACAGAAATATATCAATCTACCAAGGTCGATCGCACTTACTTGTTGTGTGCTTCTAGCATTATCTGGAAATGGAGTGTCGGCGAAAGCAGCAGAAGTGCGATCGGGAAACAAAACATTTGCTGAATGGTGTCGCGAAAAAGATTCTTTGAGTCCAGAAGCTAAACATACTGTTGATATGCTGTTAAAAATAGCAGGAACTACTGAGTGCGATGAGGGCGATCGCCAACTTTCTAGTATCACAGGAATTAGCTTTACGAAGCAAGGAATCAGCGACATCAAACCGCTAGCATCCTTAACTAACCTGAAGGTTCTCCGGCTCATCGACTGTTCTATCAGCGACATCAAACCGCTAGCATCCTTGACTAACCTGACTTTGCTCAACCTCGACAAGAATCAAATCAGCGACATCAAACCGCTAGCATCCTTGGTTAACCTGACTTTGCTCAACATCGGGAACAATCAGATCCGCGACATCAAACCGCTAGCATCCTTGACTAACCTGACTGAAATCGTCCTCATCGAAAATCAGATCGATGACATCAAACCGCTAGCATCCTTGACTAACCTGAAAGGGCTTTTCCTCCGCAGCAATCAGATTGACGACATCAAGCCACTAGCATCTTTGACTAACCTGGCTGGGATCGATCTCAGCAACAATCAAATTAGTGACATCAAACCGCTAGCATCTTTGATTAAACTGACTCATTTCGATCTCAGCAGCAATCAGATTAGTGACATCAAATCCCTAGCATCCTTGACTAACCTGGAATTGATTAACCTCAGCTCGAATCAAATCGGTGATATCACACCGCTAGCATCCTTGACTAACCTGGAAGGGTTATCACTTAACAAGAATGAGATCGCTAACCTTAAACCGCTAGTATTCTTGACTAAACTGGAGATTCTCTGGCTCAACAACAATCAAATCGTTGATATCAAACCGCTAGCATCCTTGACTAAGCTGACTTTACTCTCACTCGAAAACAATCAAATCGGCGACATCAAACCGCTAGCATCTTTCACTAAACTGACTGAACTCTACCTCAGCGGAAATCCCATCGCTCCCAAAACTTGCCCTCTCAAACCAGAGTCTATCTGTAAGTGGGAACCACAAGCTCAACCATAAAACTTTACAGTTCCGAAAATTAGAGGTACAAAATTATGATACAAATCACCATAATTATCATTTGAAAGTCCGCCTAAGCGGACTTAGTTTGTGTCACCGCGATTTCAATCGCCTAGATATTTTTGCAAGAAGTCGATTTAATCACTTAGGATTAACAACAAACTCACTGACAATAAACGGCTTTCGATTAATAATCGCACTGGGATTAGCATCAAGTTGCGACTGCGTGTAAGGTTCAATACCATAAGTTATTACCCGCAACTGCTGACTCTCAGGAGCAATTTCAAACTCATTCCAGCCGTACGTATGCACTCCTAAATACTCTCCCTGAATCAGTCTAGCGTCAATCCCAGAACCTTCCAAACCAACTGGATCATATCCTAGCGGCGCTGTCCGAGTATCCAGAATATTGCGGACAAAGGCATCTTTTTCTTCCCTTGTCGGCAATGAATTATAGCGATCTTTTTCCGATTGTGGCAGCAAGGCGGTGGGCGTAAAAGCAACTGTTGCGGGGCCAAAGGGGGCGGCAAACGGCCCTTGGCCGATGTTCAACTGAATAGCAACAGGACTGGTCATTACATCAATAACATCCGTAGGGATTTGCGGCTGACCTGCGGCTTCTTGATAGGTGACATTATTCACGACATATCCGTGAAAATCTCCGGTCGCAAAAACCACATTTTTGATGTTATTTTCTTTGATGAAACGCAGCAAATCTGTTCGTTCAGCAGCATAACCTTCCCAGCGATCGCCTGCAACCGGAATACCAAAATTTTGTATCGGATCGCTTGACATAATAAACTTCCAAGTTATGCCATTTTGTTGAGCTTTCAGTAAGTCATTTTTCAAGTCTTGAAGTTGCGCTGCCCCTAACAGCGTGCGATTGGGCGTAAAGGCATCATTGAGAAACTTATTAACAGTAGCTTGGTCGGAAGTTTCTGGGATACTTTTCAAAGAATTATCTCGGAAAGAGCGCAAGTCTAACACAAATGTAGCTGCATCACTGCCGAAGGTATTGTAACGATAAAGTTTCTGCTCATTAGCAGTGCGAGAGTCGCCCGTATTGCCATAAAAATCATTTCGCACGGGATTGTAGGCTTGAAATGCTTGTAAACCTGTGTCAAATACAGGCGTATCATTGACAAAGCCTCCCCCCGTCCCAAAAATTCCTTCTTTTTGCGGTGACTCAGTAGGTGCTGCACCCCCGGCAAAATCATTCGTGAGTTCGTGGTCATCCCAGCTAGCATAGATGCTAGTAGAAGCCTGCAAATCAGCCCAGGTATTGACGCCATAACGTTGACCGTAGACTTCATTGTGCTTGGTGCTAAACTCTTCAAAAGTTTTAGGTTGTCTGACTCCCGGCAAATCCGGCGATAGATCGTCTACATAAGCGCTGTCGCCGAGGCGAACAAAAAAATCGAGGTTGCGTTCCGGCGCATTTGCGATCGCCGGGAAAGGAGTAAGTTGACCTTGCCAGTCGCCTGCTACCCCAAATCGTAAACCTTGGCGATTTCCCAACTCAGCAGCAGTGCGGAATTGCCCAACTGCTGAAGTGCCAGCGTCATCACGCACTCGATAAAAATATTGAGTACCAGGCTTTAAATTCGTCAGTTCGGCTTTCACCGGTACGGTAACATCGGTGACGGTATCTGTGAGAGTGCCGAGACTGTTAGTGAAGTTTGGATCTGTGGAGTATTCAAACACAACATTACCCAGAACTGTGCTGCGAGTCCACAAAACAGTTGAAGTTTGGGTGGTATCTCCAGAAGCAACGCCATTTGGCAAGGTTGAGTCACCAGACTTAATAAATGGGGTGACATCTCGCCCTTCAGCAGCGCCAAACTTGATAAAGTGTTCAATGCCAGTGAGTTCGTCCCGTTCAACAGCGCCCGTAATACCGGGGTTTTTTGCCAGATAATAGCTATCGTTATACAAAGGGCTAGGACTGCGGTTTTCCGATTCACCAAATTGGAGGAAGTGACCAATGCCAGTAATTTCATCGCGATCGACAGCCGCAGCAACATCGAGATTTTTCCCTAGATAATAGCTTTTGTTATAGAAGGGGCTAGGATTGCGGCCTTCTGATTCTCCAAAATTAATGAAGTGTTGTATTGCTGTGGTAGCTTTGCTGTTGACAGCGGTGGCAACCTCAGGGTTATTTAGGAGATAATAATTAGTATCGAATAGGGCGCTAGGGTTGCGACCCTCAAATTGACCGAATTGGGTGAAGTGTTCAAATCCGTTTTGGAAGTTCCCTTTGGCTAGAGCGGCTGCTACCTCTGGGTTTTTAGCCAGATAGTAGGTTTCTTAAAATAGAGTTTTAGCGTCTAACATAAGGGAAAATATGAAGTTTTGTTGAATGACCCTGGTGGCTCAAAATAGCCTTCACAGGATTATACAGGATTATACAGTGTCGCGATCGCGATCTTTAAGTAGAAGAAAGAAGGAATAAGAAAGAAGACTTACACAGCCAGCTTTTTAGTGGGACTTAAACATTTTCCAGCCCCTTTAAAAGCTGAAACCCTCTCTAGGAAATGGAAAGAAATCGATCACATAAAAATGTCTGAAACCCTTGGTATAACTAGGTTAAAACCCATTCAAGCTAAAAGTATTTCTCTATCAGGGTTTGAAGGCAAAATGGCTTCAGTTTTTGTCTAAGTCCCGTTAGTCATCCTTGTTTTACCTTTAATACCAATTTAATATGAAGCTGCATAGAATAGGGCTTCAAGAATAAAATTGTAAGATGACAACGAACAGATTTGC
>NZ_JAUBQX010000075.1:0-23418 GCF_036701505.1 Microcoleus sp. Pol11C2 | reverse complement strand
ACTGAAAATGGCACACCATTAATTCTTTATGATTGCGAAACGTCTAACCCTAACACAG
The DNA here is from genome assembly GCF_036701505.1 of Microcoleus sp. Pol11C2. Classification (NCBI taxonomy): domain Bacteria; kingdom Bacillati; phylum Cyanobacteriota; class Cyanophyceae; order Oscillatoriales; family Microcoleaceae; genus Microcoleus; species Microcoleus sp. Pol11C2. The sequence continues at coordinate 23,360 of NZ_JAUBQX010000075.1, read as the reverse complement.
ACCAAAGATGGACAATGACAAACAGATGATTTATCCAAAATCAACTATCTGTGGGGGGGAGGTTAGAAAGTATTTCCCTCCCAGCGAATCTAATCAAGATAACCGCATATCCTGACTCAGGACGTGGAACCACTAAGGTCATTGAAATAGTGTCAAGCGCGTGACACACAAGTTTAAGTGTCCTCAGCCGGACGGGCAGGCGGCTATTTTTCCGACGGTCTTCTAATTTTTTTCACTTCGACAAAGACTTAACAGCCCGTCGAAAAAATCCCGCTAGGGTTGAGGCGGGGATACCCAAATTTTCCCACTCACTCCAAAACCTTGTTCTAGGCGGGGATACAGGGAAGAGTTATGGTACTCTACCCCTGAGCTTATTTAGGTAGCCATCCTAGATAAGATTTCCGACATATTATAATAACCAATACTCATCCAGACACAGACTCCAATTATGGTTATGATAGCCGCCCAACGGCGAGTTTTTATTGGGTGAGCGAGGATCATTGCTAGTAATAAAGCTGTTAGACTAAGTGCAGCAACAATCAAATGCCCTTTGTCATATACTAAATAAAGTAGCGTAAGAGGACCAGCTAACGCTCCTGCTATCCAAACTGGAACTAATATCATATAACCAATATTATAAAATGCAACGTGCAAAATTATTATTACGCAGCATACTAAGATTGTTGGTAGAAGAACAGATAAACGTCTTGGCATAAGTTATAGGGAATTTAAGAAGGACAAATCTAGTTTACAAAAAAGGCGATCACTAATTGCACAAAAGTCAAAGCACCAGATAATGCCAGTTAGTCTTAACTTGCTGGGAAATTAGCGATCGCGTCTACTCCGGAGGTTGCGAAGGAAATTCCGCTGATTGCGAGAGAAGTTCCGCGCAAGAGTAGTTGATTTGGGGTGGATCTTAGAAAGTCTGTCCCGGTAATCTCGTGGTTATTGCTGAGCTATGATCGTTTTTGCTTTTCCCTCTCCTGGTTTTTTTGGCGATTTTCTTTCTTTGAAAAATCTTCTTCAAAACCTTTTGATAAGGAAAAGTTATTCTCTAAATCCCCCGGCGAGATTTTCAAAACCAATAACTTCTGCTTATGAATCGCAGCCCGACGGCGACGAGCAGACACCAGGCGATGATTTAGTAAATAAATGTTGGGATGTGGCTTGTACCAATCGCCCCCCAAGAGAATTAAGCCATCTTCACGGCAGAAGTTAGCCGGCATATTTTGCAAGAGCGGAAGACGCTCAAGCAGTTGCTTTTTAGAAATCGGGGGCAACTCCGAGCGGAACTTCCGCACCGGAGAAGCAGCCAGCCGATAACTATTTGAAAGGTGGCGGCTAACAGTGCTCGAAGATAAACCGCGCAATTGTGCGATCGCTTCTTGACTACCGCCGTAGAATTTAAACCCCGATTCGCAAAAAATGAACCGCTCACTTCTTCCCAGTACCCGCGCCAGGTTATCGCAGGGGTGCGTAGAAGCGGTCATTATTTGCGTCGGAGTGCGGAGGCCGGAAGGTTCCCCCGGCTTTATTTGCTCGATTTCTTCCCGCCGTTGGAGGTGGAAAGACGATCGCTGCAAATTCTGAGCTTCCACCTCGGTAGCGATGAGATGGATATTTTTTAAAGAGTCAATATTTATAGAAGCGACGGGGCCCAGTTTATCAATGCCCGAAAGTGCGATCGCTTTTTCCAAACTCGAATAAAATACTGTAATCCAGACACCGCGCTGCTTATAGCTTCTTATTAGTCCTGAAGATTTAGCCGCAGAAAGCAACTTCCTGATGTGTCCAGGGGAACGCTTAAGTATCAAGCTAGCGGCATTCAAAGAAAATTTACCCACGCCCGAACCCTTAGAGTAGCCGGAGTTCTGCCAACGGGACACATCAAAACGACGGGCCAGGAGCCAGGGCAACATCTGGCGGCCAAAGTAGGGGAACAGTCGCACGGGGAACCGGACTAAATCAAGCTCATCAAGCCCCGCATACTCGCTATGCCAGCTTTCACATAAGTTAATAAGCCACTCAGGAGCGCACACCGGGGGAAATTGAGCCGGGTTATTTATCCATTGATATGGCTTGAGTGTAGAGGGATGAATGCTTGGCGGTAACACGCTTTGAGTTCCCAACCACCGGAACTCTAAAAATTCCTCAGCTCCATCAGCATCAACCACACCCGTGGCAATTCTAAGATTGCGGAGACGCGACCAATCTTTTTCGGGAACAGAGAATAAACACTGTTTACGCCCAGGGCGACCGCTACTCCAGCTAGTTGTTTGAGAGAAAATATCAAGATTATTTTCCCCAGACAATTTAGATAAAAGTTGTAGGGCAGAGTCACCGTCAAAGTCTATGGCTAACAGACCCTTACCCAATTTCACCCCAAACCCTGTAGCTTTGCCGGCTTCAATTTGACCAACAATTTCAGAGGGATGATAAATTTCAGTGATCCATTTTTTATGGTAAGGTCGCTTCCCACAAACGGGTACTAGCGGCCAACTGAACATCTCACTTGAAAAGTGATGCCTCAGTGAGTTACTATTCATACTAGATTGTTTGGTCTTCCGACCATATCCAAAAGCCGCTGTTCAGGTTCCAATTGATTCAGCGGTTTTTTGGTGTTTGTAATTGCTGGAGGATTTTGGGTGCTGTTTTTCAGCATCACAATAGGAACCGCTTTTAGCCGTCAAAGCAAGAATATGACGATAAAAGCTAGCTCTCCCGTGCGAATGGGAAATCCTCCAGCTTGTTTACATTGGTGTGTTGCATCCTTCGCACGCGCAGCCTTCCGATGCTGCCTGTTTCTCCGGGCTCTGTTAGACCCGCCTTCCATCAACCTACCTTGAGAGATTTCTTGAGCCCCTGTCACGCACAACTCAATACTCGCTACATCAAGACATTTCTAGGGTTGCCTTCTGGATTCGTCGCACTCACGCACAACTAGGACTCCACCAATCGCCTATTAGGTCTTTTTTTTATCCAGATAACCTGGCAGCCACCTACATCGACACTTGAATCGAGTAGCCAGGACAGTTTTATCTAATTTTGATTTTACCCCCCCACCAACGTTTTTAAAAAAGGAAAAGTAAAACTCAAATTTTTGCCAATGGTTAGGTCAATCTTTTTGGGGTTGACAATATACCATTAGTTATTCTGTTTTGGGGAGTATACCGGGTATCACTCAACCCGGTTGATTTACCCTGCGAGCGAGCGGTCTATCGTGGCCGGGGAGGGCGGGCCAGAGAGCTGTCCCCCCCGGCCCACGTTCTCATAGTCCCTGTTCCTCTACTAAGCGTTTGTACTCAGCCTCTGCTGCTTTGTACTTGGGTGAACCGCCTTTAGTTACGCCCCACACTTCAAGAATTATTTTGGCTTTATTCCAGCCTTCCTTTTTGAATTGTAGCACTCGTTTAGCACGTTTTTTGGACTCACCCTCCTTCAATCATTTGTAAAATCGCTTCTATGTCTGCAAGGGTGACTGAGGATTTTTTACGCTTGGCTCGAAACCTACTAAGAATCTTTGCTGCGTCGGGTAAAGTTTTCTCTGAGAATTCACTGGCAGGCGCTGATTTTTTGTCCTCTGCCACAGACGCTGCAAGTCTTTTTATCAGGTCTGACACTTCCGATTCGGATTTTGCTAAAGCGGACTCGGTAGCTTCCAACTGTTCCAACAATTTATCCCCTCGGCTTTCCTCAGTCTGAAGTCGCGATCGGGATTCTTCCACTTCTCGCTCCAGCCTTTCGACGACTACGTTACTGTTTTCTAGCAACGTGTCATAAGTAGTTTTAGCCTTTTCTAATTCCAGCCTGAACGATTCATCGTTGCCCTCGTTCAGGCTCTCAATTTTCCCAGGCGTTTTTCAATCCCCGCTAATTTAGCCGCTAGTTTATCGTCTAGCAGCTTGTCTAGTTTATCGTCTAGCAGCTTGTCTAGTTTATCGTCTAGCAGCTTGTCTAGTTTATCGTCTAGCAGCGGTTCAATATTTACTACTGTCGATGTTGGGCGGGTTGCTTCAAATTTTGGGCTAGGATTGACGACTGCTTGCTCTAAAGTTCTTACTACCCAAGCATTTGCGCTTAAACCCTCTGCTGCTGCTACTTGCTTTATTGTTTCGAGCAAGTCACGGCGTCCGTCTAATCTTAAGTTAAGCTGGCATCTGTCTATCATGTCTAGCACCTGTCTAGCTATCAATAGATACATAGTAGCATTGTGTCTAGCATTTGTCTAGTAATTATTGCCAGACAAATAGTAGCATCTCGTCTAGTAATCGTCTAGCGGTGGTGGCGGCTATTTTTCCGACGGTCTGAAACCGAGTTTTTCCTTTCAGCAGAAACTTAGCAGACCGTCGAAAAAATCCCGCTAGGGGTTTAGACGGCGAAAGGGTGATTTTCCCGCTCAGTCCAAGACCTTGTTTTAGGCGGGGAAACTGCTATTTCCTCAAAAATCTCCTTATTTAACCGTTAAGAATAGCGGAAGATTACCTTTGCATTACCAGCCAAGCTTTCCTTCCTTCCCTTGCACCATATTGGTTAGAGATTTGTAAGCGAAAAAAAATAAATACTAAGCAAGACTTTGCCAATACTTACTTTTCAACAAAGCATTGCTAAACGCTCCTCACAAAGCCAATTAATATCTTCCATTATTACTTGTGGGTTAGACCAATCATTACGAAAACCTGGAGCCAGTTGAAAAGCTTCACCTACTAAATTAGTCAACTTTATACCATAAAAAGGTCCATAACCAGGAATAATGATTGAACCTACCAATTCTTTTTTGCTTTTTGCTGGTTTTCCATATTGAGCAATCACATCAAGAAGAAAATACCTCCTAACGAGAAAACGCCTATCTTCTTGGAGCAAGAGGTTACCATTAACTTCAAAAATTAAATTTCGCTCTAAAGAAGTTTGCAAACATCTATTTATCTCTAAATCTGAGTATCCTGAATTTTGAAGAATTTGCTTGGTATGGTCTTTATCCCCATCTGACCTTGCAATAGCTTGCTCTAATGATAAAGGTACTAAAAAGCCTATCTCCTGTAATTCTCTTCGCAGTCTAACCGCTGCGCTTCTTACTTGGAAAAATGAGGTTGTTGTAGGCTTTGATAATAACTTTTTCAAATCACCATTAAGGGAAGAGAAATAACCTGCTCCATCTACATATTCAATAAAACGAGCATCTGGTATAAACCCACGAACATAATTTCGTGAAGTTTCTGTTTGATCTATATTTTTGTGAGAAACACTACCAGAATCACCCGCATAAAACTGACACTGTACAAATATTCTAGGTTTCCAACTGAATGTTTTAAATGGTAGTACAAAATCATAGGCGCGAGTTTTTTTAACTTCACCTAACTCTTCTGGCTTCGCATCAGTAGGATCTAGTAGTTCTTGTTCTGGCTCAAGCTGCTCAGTTTCTTTGATTGCAATTTTTGTTGCTTCAGGCTCAACGATTACGTCTGTCTTATTGAAGTCAATGCCTTCTTGAAGTCCCCACTCTGTAAATCTCTCCCTTAACAACATCTCTGGTTTGTGTCCACCTGAAGCTGAAACTGAGCCTCTAACTTGAAAAATAATAAGAGGAGCAAGTAAATCACGCTCCTTCTGGAACTGTTTCAAGATTATATAGCTATGACCAATGCTCCATAGCTGAGATACGCAAGACTCATCTTTCAAAATGAATTTAACAAACTCCTGTAAAAGTTGTTGTTGCAAATTTTTATTAACTGATAAATCAGCAACATTTTTCATATAAGCGTCTGCCTTCAATACTCTAGGAATTTTCTTATGATAAACTAAACTTTTTCCCTGACTCCTCCTTATAGCTGGTAAAGATTCCCAACCAGCTTCATCTCTTAAATAAAGGGGTAATTGGCATTTGCTATTATTGTCTGACTTTCCAGTTACCAAGAACAAAACTGTAGCGAGCGCTTCAAGATATTTCTGTGCTTCTTGCTCATTTTTATTTTGAATAAGCTCAATAAAAGTATTAGCTATGGCAATAGCTTGGCATGAGTCTAGCTGATTAAAATTGCTTGTCGCTGTTGCTAATGATTCAAAAATTTCCACTACGTTATTCATTACTAGCTGAAAACGTCCGCTATCTTGAATTTCTCCTAAAGATGGAGTAATCCAGACATCAAATTCTTTGAGCTGGGTTTCTAAATCTAGCGCTATAGTAGGTACTTTCATGGTTGGATACATTAAAGTTTGGAACAGGGAAGTCGAGGGATCTTTCTGCAAAATAGAAAGATTTTTTGAAGAACTACGAATATAATCTAACGTAGCTTTTGCAAATAGTTTTGATATCGGAGGAGGTACAGCATTCCCAACTAGGCGGTATCCACTAACAAGATCGAGCTGAGAGCTACCCTCTGTAAAAATAAAAATGTCTGGAAACCCTTGGAGGCGGGCGCACTCTCGTAATGAGAATGGTCGATCTTTGAGGGGGTGCAAGAAATAGCGCGGATTATAAAAGTTAGTAAGAATAGTGGGTGACGGTTCATTCCAAAACGGCTTTTTAAATAAACCTGAACAGAACATTGCCCCTTTTAAATCATACTTGCCGTCTTTTTGCTTCAAATAACCTTTAGACATTAGGGACTTTAACTCTAGTTCAATATCCGTAAGTTGCGAAAGCATTTCAATTTCTTTAGTGGGTATAGGATTTCCATTGGGGATTGCCCCGTACTTTTTATGACGGCGGTGCTTTCCTATATTTTCAAGAATAATACGCTCTCGTTCAGTAACTTCTCCAAAAAACTCTGGTATTTCCCAAGTATAAACAGACGAAGAAGAGTGCCTAACATTACAAAGCTTTTGTCCTTGCTTTATACTTTTAAATATAAATTTATAAGTTTTCGGCCAATTAGTAGTAATTTTATGATCTGGAACTTTACTATCAAGCTCAAGTAAATCTGAAATGGCATCTTTAATTGTCAAAACTGGTTTTAATTGCCTAGAACTAATTTCGTCATCATTCAACTCATTAAACAGCTTATATTCTCCATTTCTTGCTTTGATTTCATAAGTAGGAGATGGAAAACGGAATGTATTTTCTGCTTCTTCTGGAACACCAACAAAGAACGTTCTTCTTCTGTGCTGTGCAACTCCAAACCATACAGTATCTAGAGTACGATATTCGACTCTATACCCAATCTGTTTAAAGTCTTCTATAATACATTTTAAATAATTTCCTTTAAAATTTTGATTAATTCCATCTACATTTTCCGCAATAAAAATTGCAGGTCGCAATTTATTTACTGCTCGCCACATCTGTGTATACAGTGTATTTCTCGTATCATTCTCATTTTTGGGGCCGGCTTTAGAGAAACCTTGACAGGGAAAACCGCCTAAAACTACATCACAGTGTCCTAACTGCTTAATATCTTCATGAAAATCGCTAGATGTAACATCTCGCAAAAATACATTTTGATCTACATTTCTTGAATAACAGTCAACCGCAGCAGCATCACTATCGCAAGCATATATTAGCTCAAAGCCAAGCTCTTTAAAGCCAATATCTAAACCTCCACAGCCGCTAAATAGACTTACAACACTGAACATTACTTGACTACCAATCCTTTAATTATTTTCATCATCGTAATCATTTTAAATTTGTTTGGTTTATATCGCAATTTAAACGCCTAGCGCTTGACATCTTTCTTATATTCTAGATTAGTTAGGCTATTGGAATTCCACCTCATCAAATTCCGAGCAAACTTCCCCTCAGCGCTAGTCTCCCACCGAAAAGCCTCCACCTGCTCCTGCTTCAATAAACCGTTTTCCCCCGCGTAAACTCTCTTTGCGACCAAAGTTAGCCATCCTATCAAAGCACCAATACCCAAAGCCGTCAACAAAATACCCACCGCCACCACCAAAGAACGGTATTTTCCCGCCTAGGACGTGGAAGCAGCGCAGCTACGTCAGAATATGTGAGTTTGCAGACGTAACCGACTGGGACTGTTACAGGTCTATCAAAATAATTCCATCTTCTGAGCCTGGGCTTGAACTGGTAAAGCTTTCGTAAGTCTGCTTTGTTACTCATTACCGTTTCCATAAATGGCTAGCACCTCTATCTCACCATTTATGGGAACGGGAGCCAAAGGCTTCAAACCGTTTCTATTTGAAGAGAGGGGCTTTCAATAAACCTAATAAACTGCTTTCCTAATTCTGTAGTTTTGCTTTTTTGACTATATGAACGATTATTCTTAAGGAGAGTATCAATATTTTCCCGGTGCTTAAAGGTTTTCATTTTTATCTCTTTTTCTCCCTTTTTTTTTGGTCGATGATATCCAAGAGAATGCTGATAACTAGGAGAAGTTACGGGCATAGCAAATCCCATCCTTTGCAAATATATATCATCATCATCTTCTTCTGTAGTGTATTTTTCTGTTAAACTTATCAAACCCCTGTCTGCCAAGTCGTTCAAAACCTGATTGTATATAGCCCTATTTTCCTCCAACCTAGGAAAATATCTATGTAATTCCTCTAAGGCATACCTATCCAGGTAATGAAGATGCTTTAAAGTAGAAATATGAAGTGCAGTAAAACCATCAATCCAATTGAGAAACATCGCTAAAACATCATCCTCTAGGGATATGGGAATAGATGAATTGAGGACTATATTCCTTAAAGCCTCAAGTTTTTGCTCCTTATGAGTGCGACAAGCTATCTGAGATGCATGGAGAAAAGTTGTCACAAAAACGGGACTTTCAAAATCAACTGATTCGATTTTAAATTTTAGCGTCTCTAATTCTTGGACTAAAATTTCTAAAAATTTATAAGTCCTTTGCGTTGCCGGAGGGACAATATAGCTATCAAAAAAGCCTACCGCTAATGACCCGACTGCTGGTACAGAGCTAACGACTGCTTTGAGAGCATTATAATTTTTGTCAGAATTATCGCTATTAAAGGCCGCTTTAAGTTTTTCTCCGAGCGAGTCTTGATTTTGAGGGCTGTTGCTCATAATTGCTTTTTACAAAAGGATTTATCAAGCGTAGCGTTCGCTCTTAAAAAACTGATTAGGGTTTTCCGTATTGTTAAGACTCGGCTGTCACGAACTCAAGTCCCAAATCATTGCTTATTACCATTAACTCCGCATAAGCTGGCCCCAGGACTTGCAACTGCTCCAGCTTTATCAGGTTAGAGACATAAGCTGACCCAGCTTTTAAAACCGTTACAACTTCATTAAGCCGCCTGCAATAAATTTATAAGTAACTACTAGGTAACGACTGGTTGCCTAGTAGTTACATAAGCGATTATGTAACAGTCAGTCGTCCCAAAACCCATCAAAACGGTGCGGTGCTAGCTGGGTGTACCGGACTGTGTGGTGGATGTTGGCGTGTCCCAGATAATCTTGAATCGCCCTAGTGTCTATGCCTTTAGCCGCCAAATAGTACCCGCAGCCATGCCGAAGCATATGGGGATGTACCGGGAACTGAAGCTCAGCAACCTCCCCCGCCTTCTTAATCATCTTCCTTGCCGCGTCTGGAGTCATTGGCCCGCCCCGCTCCGATACAAACAGGTAAGGCGAGTCAGGAAAATCTCTTTGCAACTGCCTGAGCGATCGCATCTCTTCCCCAGCCAGCGGGTGAACGCTAGGACGTGAACCCTTGAGCCGCCTAACGTGGATGTGAGCCGTCTTGAGATTGATTTGTTGCCAGCGCAAGTTCACCAGCTCCGATATCCGCAACCCGTGTCTGTAACCCATCAGAATTAGCGTAGAGTCCCGATGTCCCCAGCGCCCTTTCCGAGCCGCCTTAATCATCGCCTCCACCTCATCCTCAAACAAATACTCCCGATCGCGAACTTCCAAGTATGTCCTCCTGTTGGAGCTAGTTTTTGGGGGTGGCGAAACAGACTCTCTAACTTTCAGAAGTCGAGGGCCGCGCTTGGGAAACGGAATGACAGTCATTTGACACCTAAAATCAGCCCCAACATTCTAACTATTGGGAGAGATGTTAGAAAGTCCGTCCATGCCTCAACAGTAAGCCGAAATTTCGGACTCTTTCGGCTTACTGTTGAGGCATGATCATTTTTGCTTTGCCTTGTTCCGGTTTGTTATTAAAATTTTGTCGGCGATTGGATATTGGAGTTGGGTACTCTTCTGCCTTTAAATCAAAGCTTGATAAGAAAGCCTTATCCTCTAAATCCCCCCGGCCGGCGGAAATTTTCAATAAACAAATGTTATCGGTTGGGGCAGCCTTGAGGGCCCTCCTTCGGCGGCGGGCCGATATCAACCGGTAGTCCAGTAAATAGACGTTACAGTGTGGCTTCCAGTAGTTGTCTTTGATCCAAAACAACCCATCCTCAGCGCACAGCTTTGGCGGCATATTCTGGAGTTGGGGCAACTGCTGGAGCAACTGCTTTTTAACAATTGGCGCCGCGTCCTGGCGGTATCCCCGAACGGGTGTCGGCTTCAACCGATACTTATTTGAGAGATGCCGGCTCACGGTTGCGGGGGAGATTCCCCGCAGCTTCGCGATCGCCTCTTGGCTTCCGCCGTAAAAGCGGAACTCCGAAGTACAATAGACAAACCGATCGCCCTTTCCCAGTACCCGCGCCGGATAATCGCAGGTGTGCAGGTCGATCGGTTTAACTATTTGACTTGGATTTAGCTGGGGGTTCCCGCCCTCAGCTTTGATTTGCTCGATTTCTTCTTGCCTTTGGCGGTGCATAGAAGCTCGCTGCAAAGCTTGCGCTTCCACTTCTGTAGCGATGAAGTAGATATTGGATAGCTGATCAATATTTATGGCGGCGATCGGGCCGAGTTCCTCTAACCCGGCCAGTGCGATCGCTTTTTCGAGGCTGGAGTACCAAACGGTAATCCAGCCTTTGCACTGTTTGTAGTTCCTGATTAGCCCGGAAACTTTAGCCGCGCGCAGCAGTTTTCGGATGTGGCCGGTGCTGCGGTTCAGGATGCGGCTAGCGGCTAAAAGTGTGAAACTGCCCACGCCGCTGCCTTTGTTTTTGCCGCCGTGACTTTGCCGGGAATTATCGAAGCGACGGGCTAGCAGCAACATTGTCAGAGGGCGACCGAAATGCTTGTATAGTCGGGCGGGGAAGCGGATTAAGTCGAGTTCTTCCTCGCCGCCGTACTCGGTGTGCCAATTTTCACAAAGCGAAATCAACCACTCTGGAGCGATCGCCGGGGGATGTTGCGCGGGGTCGTTGATCCAAGTGTAGGGCTGACCTGTTAGCGGGTGAAGGCTCGGCGGCAGGACGCTTTGCCATCCCTGCCATCTAAGCTCGAGCCCTTCTTCCTTGCCGTCATCTCCCGTAACTCCGGTGCCAATCCGTAAATTACGCAGTCGCGGCCAGTCTTTCTCTTCAACCCGAAATAGACACTGTTTGCGTCCAGGGCGGCCGCTAGTCCAGCTAGTTGTCGTGGCAAAATCTTGTAGACCGTTTTCCCCGGCGAATTTCTTGAGCGCGTCGGCCGCCGAATTGCCGTCGAAGTCGATCGCCAACAGTCCCTTTCCCAGCTTCACCCCGACACCCGTAGCTTTGCCAGTTTCAAGTTCGGTGAGAATCTCTGAGTGAGAGAAGTGCCGATCGACCCATCCCTTTTTATAAGGTCGCTTACCCCGGAGGGGCACGCGCGGCCAACTTTCCGGGATGCGGGTTTGGCTTTGGCTAATGCAAACCATTTGCCAAGCACCCGCCAAAACAAATATTTAATTGAGTTGAATTTTTGGTAACACTGCTATCTAGCCCTGGGGAGTAGGCTAGCAAAAGCACAGACTCAGCAAAAGAGCTTGCTGTGTTTGAGATATTCATGATAGATTGAACTTAAGTTTATATTGGTCAAACCCCCATAAACCCCAACCAGCAGCCAGTTTTTGAGAGTGGACTGCGGTCAAGGTTTCCCGGGGGTTTTTCATTGGCTATTAACATTAGCTGTTAATTAGCTATCCCGATAATATCATGAGTTTTGAATTGATGCCAGAGGTTTTTTTACAAACCGTTCCCACAGAGAGAATCTACTCATCTAGACAGTTAATATTAGGAATTAAAATGCTTTTTTCGGAATAAGTAAAAAGCACCAATTCTCAAATAAAAATTCTGATACAAAAACGCATAATCTTTACTTGATAACGGTTTTACCTGGCATTTCTGCTACGGTTGCAGAATCATTTCAAGCTTGACTAAAAAAGCTTTCTTGTACGCTTGTCAATTCAGCTATTAGCTCCATCACTAAAATTAGAGGCAATGACTGGGAAAAGGTACTCTTTTTTTAAAAGAGCAACCTTTTGTTTACAAAGCGTTACAACTAGCTAAGCGAACACAAGGCTACAGCGCACTGTCAAGAATCCTCAGCAGGTATTCCCGTTCCAGTCGCAGCCGCAAGCGCACTTGGTTCGGGGATAGACCTGTCTGCCGCGCCAGACGATCGACCAAGGAGGGAAAGGGGTAGTACGTGGGGCGATCGAGAATTGCTTCGCGGCTGCGAGCTTTGAGTTTTGGGTAGAGGATTAGATTCATGGATTTACAAAGGGTTAGTGCGATACTACGTTTGCTAACTTTGGCGAAACCTAATAGGTTTCACTAGGGATTTTGTTAAATTCGCAATTTACTTAATCGCTAGAACCATTACCAGGCTTAGATTTGAGGTTTTTGGCGGTTTTGACGATGCGCTAACGGCTGGAATCCTTACAGAACAAGGGTTCTGTAGTAAAGTTTTTTGCCGAACCCTAGGGTTGTGCAAAACCTTTTACCGATGAACCCTTTAGAATGACGCTGCATATTGCTAACTTTCCCGGAACCTAATAGGTTCCAGTAAGAGAAACGCTTAACAACGAGGCTGTATAAGGCTTTCAAATTTAGCTGACTGGCAGTTTTCGAGCATTTTTAATCAAGTATTTCTACTTACTGCTTTAGGTGTATACCGGGTATCACCTAACCCGGTTCGATCGAGCGGCAGTCGCGGCCGGGGGGCGGGCCACAAGAGCTGTCCCCCGGCCCACGTTCTTCGTCTGACAAACTTTAATTGTCTAGCTCCGCGTCTAGTGCAATGTTTGGCATTATGTCTGCACCGTCTACATTGCTGTCTACACCAGAGCCTACAATCTCTTTGACTAACTCCCGCCAAAGCATTCGGACAGCTTTAGCCGCCAAACGCGATCGCACAAGTTTAATGGGCTGCCCATTCTTGCACTCCAGATAATACGCAGACAATTTCTCCCCGATCGGACTGCGAAGCCGAGCTTGAGTTGGTTCGATGCGAGTAAAGATCCACTGCCACAAAGCAACCCTGCAAACGTCGCTCCCCGACTGGTAAGATTTTTTCTGCTCGTCACCCGACCAGGCACGAGTCGGAGCTACGCCCAGGGTTTTCATAAAACGCCGCTCGCTGTACCGCTTCTTCGTTGGTTTTTTGGAATTGCGACCGCGAGAAATTTTGACCTCTGGCTTGCCGTTGTCTCCAAAGAAATTTTCAATGGGGTAAATCTGGCTGAGAATCAACGCCTGGACGCGGAGTCCAAAACCAAATTGGGTGAAGACTTTGCGATAAGGGAGAAAGCGAACGTCAGAATTTACCAGCCCAAAAAGCTCCAGCTCGATTTTGCGCTCTTGGAGCTGGAGGTCACAGAGCATTTTAGCGGCGAAGCGAGTCTCCTCAATAAGGCCGCTCCCTACAGTGGCCGCATAAAGGCGATCGTACTTTGCAGAGTTCCGCTGCCCAGCAATCCACCCCCACAACAGTGGTGCGTCCCCAGATGCCCCTACAACAGACCGGACGTTCATCACTTCAGGGAACTGCCAAGCCAAGTCCTGGCGCAACCGATTGATGATGGGCGACTGAACACGGTTGTAGTGAGACAGGCGAAAACACAGCTCCCGAACCCGAACAATTGTACTGTCGCGTATCTGAAGAAATCGCCGGGGTAAATGATGGTAATCGAAGTAGAAGCTAGAGAGTGTGTCCCACCTGTTTGATGTAATTTAGGACACTTTTTTGTTTACTGCTGAGCTATGATCATTTTTGCTTTTCCTTGTCCTGGTTTTTTGGGGAGTTTTTTTTCGATGAAGAATCTTCTCTCACAACTTTTGATAAGCAAAACTTATTCTCTAAATCCCCCGGCGAGATTTTCAAAACCAATAACTTCTGCTTATGAATTGCAGCCCGACGGCGACGAGCAGACACCAGGCGATGATTTAGTAAATAAATGTTGGGATGTGGCTTGTACCAATCGCCCCCCAAAAGAATTAAGCCATCTTCACGGCAGAAGTTAGCTGGCATATTTTGCAAGAGCGGGAGACGCTCAAGCAGTTGCTTTTTAGAAATCGGGGACAACTCCGAGCGGAACTTCCGCACCGGAGAAGCAGCCAGCCGATAACTATTTGAAAGGTGGCGGCTAACAGTGCTCGAAGATAAACCGCGCAATTGTGCGATCGCTTCTTGACTACCGCCGTAGAATTTAAACCCCGATTCGCAAAAAATGAACCGCTCACTTCTTCCCAGTACCCGCGCCAGGTTATCGCAGGGGTGCGTAGAAGCGGTCATTATTTGCGTCGGAGTGCGGAGGCCGGAAGGTTCCCCCGGCTTTATTTGCTCGATTTCTTCCCGCCGTTGGAGGTGGAAAGACGATCGCTGCAAATTCTGAGCTTCCACCTCGGTAGCGATGAGATGGATATTTTTTAAAGAGTCAATATTTATAGAAGCGATCGGGGCGAGTTTATCTAGCCCTGCAATTGCGATCGCTCTTTCCAAACTCGAATAATAGACTGTAACCCAGTCCCCGTGTTGCTTGTAGCTTCTTATCAACCCCGAACTTTTAGCCGCAGAAAGCAGCTTCCTGATGTGCCCAGGACTGCGATTCAATATAAGACTAGCGGCCTTCAAAGTAAATTTACCGACGCCCGAACCCTTAGAACAGCCGGAATTTTGCCAGCGAGACACATCGAAACGTCGAGCGAGGAGCCAGGGCAACATCTGGCGGCCAAAGTAGGGAAAAAGCCGCACTGGAAATCGGACTAAATCAAGTTCATCAAGCCCCGCATACTCGCTATGCCAGCTTTCACATAAGTTAATAAGCCACTCAGGAGCGCACACCGGAGGAAATTGAGCCGGGTTATTTATCCATTGATATGGCTTGAGTGTAGAAGGGTGAATGCTTGGGGGTAACACGCTTTGAGTTCCCAACCATCGGAACTCTAAAAATTCTTCAGCTCCATCCGCATCAACCACACCCGTGGCAATTCTAAGATTGCGGAGACGCGACCAATCTTTTTCGGGAACAGAAAATAAACACTGTTTACGCCCAGGGCGACCGCTACTCCAGCTAGTCGTTTGAGAGAAAATATCAAGATTATTTTCCCCAGACAATTTAGATAAAAGTTGTAGAGCTGAGTCACCGTCAAAGTCTATGGCCAACAGACCTTTACCCAATTTCACCCCAAAACCTGTAGCTTTGCCGGCTTCAATTTGACCAACAATTTCAGAGGGATGATAAGTTTCAGTGATCCATTTTTTATGATAAGGTCGCTTCCCACAAACGGGTACTAGCGGCCAACTGAACATCTCACTTGAAAAGTGATGCCTCAGTAAGTTAGTATTCATACTAGATTGTTTGGTCTTCCGACCATATCCAAAAGCCGCTGTTCAGGTTCCAATTGACGCAGCGGTTTTTTGGTGTTTGTAATTGCTGGAGGATTTTGGGTGCTGTTTTTCAGCATCACAATAGGAACCGCTTTTAGCCGTCAAAGAAAAAGATATGACGATAAAAGCTAGCTCTCCCGTGCGAATGGGAAATCCTCCAGCTTGTTTACATTGGTGTGTTGCATCCTTCGCACACGCAGCCTTCCGATGCTGCCTGTTTCTCCGGCCTCTGAATCGCCGCCTTCCTCCAACCTACCTTGATAAGGTTTCTTAGCCTCTGTCACGCACTGCTAATACTCACTTGTCCAAGACATCTCTAAGGGTTATCTTCAGGATTAATCCTACTTACGCAGGATTAGGACTCCACCAATTGCCTATTAGGTCTTTTGTCCAGATAACCTGGCAGCCACCTGACTCACACATGAATGAGCCAGCCAGGACAGTTTTATCTAATCTTGATTCTACCGCTGCACCGAGCGCAATCATCGGGAATGGCGGTTATTTTTCCAAAGTTCCGACCGGAAGCTGGTAATTTTTGCGGAGCTTGCTAGCGGAACTTCGGAAAAATCCCGCTAGAGGGTAGAGTACCTTGAGCCTTTCTGCTGGATGGCAAAATTCAAGGAAAAGCTGCAAAAGTTTTGTCACTAACCAAGACTTGCTCATCCCCACGCATGACCTTATCAGCCAGGTTACGCGCATCTTTTTTAGCGAAAAAATCTTCCAATTCTTCTTCAGACAAGCTGTGGGTAGGATGCCCCGAAGTGATTACAGGAGGAGTTAACCAGGGTAGTCTCCCCTCATTCCGATCCATATATCGCGCCACTTCCAGTATTTCATCCAGTAATGTTACAGGTAGGCGTACCAATTTTGTCCGCCCGTGTTTCCAGCAACCACCTCCTCCAGCCCCTGACCTCGCCCCCCCACGCCCACTTTTACTTTTTTCGTTACTTTTCTTCATCTTAAAACCAAAAAATGTTACAGCTTCAAAAATGGCTGCATCTGTCTAGAGATATACCTTCCCTCTATCTTAATGTGTATATTTTCTTTTGTTTAGTGACCGGGTATCACTCAACCCGGTTGATTTACCCTGCGAGCGAGCGGGTAATCGTGGCCGGGGAGGGCGGGCCAGAGAGCTGTCCCCCCCGGCCCACGTTCTCATAGTCCCTATTCCTTTACTAAGCGTTTGTACTCAGCCTCTGCTGCTTTGCACTTGGGCGATCCGCCTTTAGTTACGCCCCACACTTCAAGAATTATTTTGGTTTTATTTCAGGCTTCCTTCTTGAATTGTAGCACTTGTTTAGCCCGTTCTGATTCTAATTCCTTTTGGGGTTTACCCTTCAATCATCTCCAAAATTGTCTCAATGTCTGCGAGTGTTACCGCTGACTTCTTACGCTTGGCTTTGAGCCTGTTTAATAAATCAGCAGCTTCTGGTAGCTCAATTTCAGCGCGTCGGGTCTGGTACAGCTCAATCCTCATGTCACTCACTAAATTCTGAAGTCGCTTACATTCACTCTTCAATCGCTTTATTTCATCAGTTGAACCGCTTGTATCACGCGATTGAAACTGTTTTGTATCTACTTCGGAACCACGGCGACTATCGGGTGTGTCACGCGGTTCGATTTTTTTGTCAAGTTGTCGGGCATACTGGAGAGTAGCGTCAGCCAAAGCGATCGGAACTCGAATAGTGCGAGTCGGGCCGCTATGCCAAGCAGCTTTAAAGCGGGAATCTTTGATTGAGTCTTCGTGTCCTTTAGGGTTTGGCATAACAAATGAATCCCGTGTGTCAAGCGTTTCATTTACCATAACAGTCATGCTCAACATTGTCAAGCGCGTGACACACGGATTTTGATGTCCTCAGCCGGACGGGCAGGCGACTATTTTTCCGATGGTCAATTTCTTAATTGTGACTACGAAAAAGACAATGGCAACCAATCGTAAAAATCCCGCTAGGGGTTTAGGCGGGAAAATGCTCAATTATTAGTTTCCTATCTAACCCTAATCGTGTGTGTCACGCGGTTGGTGTGTTCAATAGTTGGCTGTACATCTCCCTTCATAGTCGAAAGCATCAGGAAAATCCATTCCGACTCTTCCAAACTGTAGATTGTTAACTTTGTTTCTGCTTCAGTCCTGCTTTCTCCGGGTTCATCCTTATCCCATTCCCAAGCGCGCTCGTAACTTTCGCACAATTTCTTTATCTCAATGCTCTCGGGTAAAGCCTCATAGGCAACTGTAAGGATGAACCCTCCACCCCCGTCTCGTTCTATCCCTTCCCTAATTTTTTGCAGAGTAGCCTGTTTTTGTGCCACAGTCCTAACTTCATCTTTATCCTTCATGCTCTATCCCCAATTAATTCTGCCAAAATCCACCTTATAAAGATCTAACACCCCCAACTGCTACAGCTTTATCAAAAGAGCCATATTTTTTGAGCCAGAAACTAGAACCGCTAAGGTTATAAAACAGGTTCAAGCGCGTGACACACGATTTTTGATGTCCTCAGCCGGACGGGCAGGCGGCTATTTTTCCGACGGTCTTCTAAATCTTTTTTACTTCGGCAAAGACTTACCAGCCCGTCGAAAAAATCCCGCTATGAGTTAGGCGGGGATAACCCCAATTTTCCCACTCACTCCAAAACTTTGTTCTAGACGGGGAAAGGGTAGAAGTTAGAGAGTAGGGGTCTTATGTAAGACACAGTTGTAAGACAGCCTTAGTCACTGTGAAGTTAATACCATTTCCATAAATGGATACTTGCCGTTTTCATAAACGGCAGAATACCTTTAATCTAAGGGTTTCCCCCTAGCACTGCGTCATAAGGTCGGGGTTTTGCGTTTTTACCACCTAGTACAGCATCAGTAGGTTTAGGTTGAGGTTCCTCTTCTGGCAGTGGGTGGGAATAATAGAGCCATTCTTTCTTACGGTGTCCAGGCCATAGAGGAGAGAAGACTATGTGTTGATTGCGGTACTTCCACCAGCGCTGTCCATTGCAGTCAATAAAGCTCTGCCCTTCTATCAATTTCCGCAGTTGACCTTGAGTTGCCAACCCACTCCCGATAATTGTTGCCTCGGTTTCTTCTTGTAACCAAGCTTTGAACTTTAAATTTTTTTGAGTGATAAAGGGCATGATGATTTCTCCTTACCATTTTTATAAACGGATGGCAGTGCTGTTTTAGGCACTAAAAGCCAGTTTTTATTTTGTATCAGATCTCAATACAAAATGCTGAAACCTATGTACGGTAATAGCTGAAAAAACTATTTTTATGTTGGGATGCGAGGTCAAAAAAGGCAATCGCCTCCGAGTACAACCCAAGGGGTGCAGGTTACAGGGTGAGGTATATGGGATTGCAGGCTGAGGTTAGGTATTTTTAAGCGCTGTCATCAATACTTATTCCCCAACCCAACCATTAGAAGCGCTACAGCTTCATCAGGATAGCCGATTTTTCCCACCTAAAGCTTCTAACCTTTGCCACTACGTTAGAAAACTCTAATTTTCTGACAGACAGCCTCCAACTCTTGCCACTATATCGAATGTTTGCTGGTTGCATCTTGGCGCAACCAACCTTACTTCTTCCTGTATTTACGCTAAGCGAGCTAGTGATTAAAATTGACAAAAATACGAAAGGGGTGGCTATGTTCGATCGCACTCAATGGGTTTTGGCTAGTATGTCGATCGCACTTGCGGTTCAGCTAAGTCAGCCACTGGCAGCAGCCGTGCCCGTTGGCAAAACCGTAAAAACAGCACAAACTAACAGTAGCGAGGCTGCCCACAAAGCTTTCAAAGAAGGGGTACAACTATCCCAGCAAGCAACGGCAGAATCTTCAAGAGGTGCGATCATCAAATATGAAGAAGCATTAAAACTGTATCGGGCAGTAGGCGATCGCCGCGGGGAAGCCAACACCCTCAACAAAATCGGCGCCTACTATTATTGGGAAAACAAACAGAAAGCCCTAGAGTATTTGAACCAGTCCCTGACCCTATTTCGGGCAGTAGGTGATCGCGGTGGGGAAGCCAAAACCCTCAACAACATCGGCAGTGTCTACAATGATTTGGGAGAAGAACAGAAAGCCGTAGAGTATTATAACCAGTCCTTGACCCTGTATCGGGCAGTAGGCGATCGCCGTGAGGAAGCTCTCACTCTCAGCAGCATTGGCTTTATCTACTCATATTGGGGAGAAAAACAGAAAGCCCTAGAGTATCACAGCCAGTCCCTTCCTCTGTATCGGGCAGTAGGCAATCGCCGTATGGAAGCTTTCACCCTCACCAAAATCGGCAGTATCTACGATGATTTGGGAGAAAAACAGAAAGCCTTAGAATATTATAATCAGTCCCTGCCCCCGACTCGCGCACTCGGCCATCGCCGTGTGGAAGCTAACACCCTCACCAGCATTGGCAGAGTCTACGCAAATTTGGGAGAGAAACAGAAAGCGCTACAGTATTACAACCAGTCCCTGACCGTTTTTCGGACACTCAGAGATCGCAGTGGTAAAGCTAACACCTTCTTCGATCACAGTGGTGAAGCCAACCTTCTCCTCGACATCGGCTTAGTTTACTCAAATTTAGGAGAGAAGCAGAAAGCGCTAGAGTATTTGAACCAGTCCCTGACTCTATTTCGGGCAGTAGGTGATCGCGGTGGGGAAGCCAAAACCCTCAACAACATCGGCGTAGTCTACGCAGATTTAGGAGAAAAACAGAAAGCGCTAAAGTATTACAACCAGTCCCTGCCCCTGAGTCGGGCAACAGGGGACCGCCCTGGGCAAGCTCGCACCCTCAATAACATCGGCAAAGTCTACTCTGATTTGGCAGAAAAACAGAAAGCCCTAGAGTATTACAACCAGTCCCTGACTCTGAAACGGCCTGTAGGCGATCTCCCTGGACAAGCTTTCACCCTCCTCAACATCGGCTTTGTCTACTACGATTTGGGAGTAAAACCAAAAGCAAGAGAGTATTACAACCATTCCCTGGCCTTGTTTCGGGCAATAGGTGATCACCCTGGGGGAGCCCTCACTCTCCTCGGCATCGGTTTTGTCTACTCATATTGGAATAAAAGTAAAAAGCGCTAAAGTATTACAGCCATTTCCTTTCCCTAATACGTGCAGTGGTTTGAGCCCTAACGAGAAATTACAGTATTCTTGCCTAGCTGTACCGCTTTTAAGCCCTTGGTTAGATATGGCGCATATCCTAACGCCTAGGACTGCTACAGCTTCATCAGGATATAGAGGTATCCTGACCCAAGGCTTAAAGTTACCTAAAACTTTCTGCAACCTTTATATGTAACCGCTAATTATTTACCAATCCATTGTGTCACGCGGTTCAAGCTCCAAAGCATTCTCTTGATTTTCTACCGCCGGAGAATTCGGGACAATTAATCCATGATGGTTAGCCGCTTCCTCCCAATTATTTCCATACATTACTTTCAAGAAACGAATGTCTACTAACGTGGAAGGCTCGACTTTCGGGGGAATGGCTTCTGGATTAGCCAAAGCCTCTGAGTACATCTGTTTAAACTCCTTCAAATACTCAATTCCATGTTTATTAAGCCAAGCCTCTTTGCTAGCTATCTTGAACGAACATTCTTCAATTTTCTTTAAACAAAACTTTTCAAAACTCTCTCTCTGTCCTTCTGGGAGAGTCTGAAGTAAGTTTGAGTAAGTCTGAATAGTCTGAGACGTTTTAGAACCCTTTCCTGGCAAGACTTTCAGCTTTTTAGTGTCCGATTTTTCGGAGTGAGAGTCCGATTTTTCGGAGTGAGTGTCCGATTTTTCGGAGTGAGTGTCCGATTTTTCGGAGTGAGTGTCCGATTTTTCGGACTTTTTCGTCGGCGTACAAAAATTGCTAATCTGAACGTCTGCGTGTGTGAAGCTAAACCAACCCATCCTTTGAAATTTGGCGACCGCAGTATGATATACGCTTTTGCTAACTCCAGTCGCCAGTAAAATCTCAGCAACTTTGACTTTGGCGGGTCTGTCGCCAAATCGGTCAAGTTTGAGGAAATAGAAGAAAAGCTTTGATTCGACCTTGCTCAGACCGTACTCGATAATCTGGTCTACAACGTCATCTTTAATTTGAACGTAAAGCTGTTTAGGCTCTGGGCAGAGAGTAAGATTTGCGCCAGTGGTGGAAATGGAAGCTTCGATCGCAGTACAATATGACATAGGTTTGTGCTCGCCCCTAAGCGAGTTAATATCCAAAAGCCGTCACGGAACAGTTCCAATTGATACGTGACGGTTTTTGGCGTGTATAGGTTGATTGTAGAAAATTTAAGCACACCAAGCTGGAACCTGCGTTAGGTCAAAAAGAAAATATTGACTTTGCTGCCAAATCTTGGTTGAGGTTATTTGATTCTAACGCTGGAGTGAACACGTTTTAATGCTTCTATTTAGAAAGCCTCAATTTTGAAATTCCATACTATACCACATAGATGTTTATTTTTGTTGTTATACCGGGTATCACCAGACCCGGTGCCGAGCGCGGCTGGGGGGGGCGGGCCATAGCCCGGCTGCTCCCCCCCAGCCCACGTTTTCATCAATACTCTATTAAGCGTTTATACTCAGCCTTTGCTGCTGTGTATTTTCGATTTTCGTGGAAATGCTGTGCTTTCAATTGTAGCACTCGTTTAGTCGATTTCCTTCTTTTAAGCATTCTCCCCTCTATCAATAACTGGTAAAGTTTTGTGTCCTCAGCTTTGGTCGAGCAGTTCCAGCAGCGCCTCAACATCTGCTAATTCCACCTTAGATTTTTTCCGCTTGGCTCGAAGCTTGCTCAACATCATTGCCGCGTCAGGTGTTAATTTCTCAGAAAGTGTGGCGGCCGGAGCAGAATTTTGCTTTAGCTCGCAGAGTTGCGACTCAATTTCCTCTCGATCGGCGCGTTCTGTTTCGAGTTGCGATCGAGCTTCCGCTAATTCCTGAATGAGTTTTTCCCTTTCAACTTCGCAGTTACCTAACTCCATCTGTAACTGCTGGTTGGTAGCGCGCACTGCTTCCAATTCTTGCCTGAGCGATTCATTATTGGAATCGCTCAGGCCCGCTGTTTTCCCGGCAATTCCTCCACAAGAGGTACAAGAGGTAGAAGAGGTATGTTACCTATGTCATTAGGTATGTTACTACCAGATTGAAGTGTGTTACCTATGTCATTACGTATGTTACTAATGTACTGAGGTATGCTACTTTCTTTAGTGTGCGATATCCCGAAAAATTCAGCCAATGCAGCATTCACCCCAGCGCTAAACATGGTTCCTTTCTTAGATTTCAGCCCTCGTTGCTCGCAAAATGAAATTAGCGCTTGCTCAATTTCAGGTGCGAGATAAACGGCGATATGTTTCTTGTCAGTAGTCATAGTATGTTACTCTTTTAGTCCCATACCACGGTACCATACTATTTAAGAAGATAACATACCCGCTATGGGTTTCTCGGAAGAAAATCTGGAAAGAAATATGTTGAAAGATTCCGGATATTCAACTTAAGTGGCATATTATGGAGAAATAATCTGTATAAGTAGTAAATTTCTGACTTTTTCTCAATTTCTTTCTAACCTTAAGGCAATTTAACAATGAACCTGAAAAAAATTCTGTGCTACAGTGCCATTTGCTTAACGGTAGTTTGTGCTTATGCAAGCTCAGGAGTTTTTGCACAACCAGCTCGTGGGAGGCTTATTAGGAACCAATTGTCTGGCAGATGCCTTGACGTATCTGGATCTTCGGGTACTGAAAATGGCACACCATTAATTCTTTATGATTGCGAAACGTCTAACCCTAACACAGA
>NZ_JAUBQX010000119.1:0-1415 GCF_036701505.1 Microcoleus sp. Pol11C2 | reverse complement strand
GCTGGCAGTCCTCCCAGCTTGTCAAACCTGCGGCATCCAAGTCAAAACGATCGCAGGCGAGTGCATCGCCAAAGCCAAGGCGAGGGAATTTCTGCCCTTAAACAAATCCTCTTTTGTAACGGACGATCGAACTAACACCCGCCCGAAACGCATTCCCCAGGCTAACAGCGCCGAACCCAGCACCATGGTCACTACTATTTCTATAAGTTCAGAATATGCTCGCTTAACTAGGTTTTAACACGCTGTGCGATCGACTTGAACCCCAATCAATAGTGGGAGAGAAGAAGAGTGGGGGAGAGTATTTGACGATGTTTGGGTTTCGTTCCTGAATTTCCCGCTACAATCGAATAAACAGGATTTATCCACAATCGAAGCAGGCAAAACAACCTTTAATTCTAAACGCTTGACCTGCATCGCTTGCTCGACATTAAGTTGGGTCAGATTTTTGTTGATGAGTCGGAGTCAATGGTTGAGTTAGTAAAGCAAGGAAACCCAAAAAAAGCGCTGGAAGTTTTTCCTACGAAAAAAGGGGCATTAATTATGAATTAGTATTAGGGATTAAATAACTACTTGGGTGAAAAATAGCAGGAAATTATTGATGCTGCAACTTACCCACAAAAGTCAACAACGAATCAAGGAGTACCAACTGAAATGTGGCAAAATATTATTCGGCTTAGTAAAGTAGTTCCGTTGGGCTTCGGCTCCATTTTTTTGTTAATGATTAGCATCGGATTGTCGACTAAATTGAGTATGGATAATTTAGCAGAAGCTATTGAGTGGCAAACGCACACTTATGTAGTCAAGACCAATTTGCAAGCCCTAGAAAAAGATTTAGTGGATGCTGAAACAGGACAGCGGGGCTTTATCTTCGCTGGAAAGGAGGAATTTTTAGAACCTTACAAAAAGGGGACAGTCGCCTTTTATAAAACAGTAAATGACACAAAAGAGTTAATAAAAGATAACCCGGAACAACTGAAAAATATGGAGGAACTTGAAAATTTGGGTCAGCGAAAACTAGATGAATTAGCGGAAAGTATATCCCTGAAAAGGGCTGGGAAAGAACCAGAGCTAAGAGCCTTGGTGATTTCAGGTAAAGGGAAGATATTTATGGATGAAATTAGGGATAAGCTGGCAGAAATGCTTAAGGTAGAAGATACTCTACTGGTTCAACGAACAACATTAGCAAAACAGTCGGAGCAATTAGCGACGATGGTTTCTATAGGAGGTACAGTTGTTGCTGTAGTATTGGGTTCATTTATTGTATTATTTATTTCCACTAAAATTATCCGACCAATCAATCAGGTAGCAAATACGATCGCCAGTTCTTCCACAGAGATCGCGGCCACAGTTGAACAGCAGGAACGCACAGCCGCACAGCAATCGAGCTCTGTAAATCAAACTACAATCACAATGGA
>NZ_JAUBQX010000074.1:21141-23816 GCF_036701505.1 Microcoleus sp. Pol11C2 | reverse complement strand
TCAAGATGGTGATAATAACGGAAGTGCGATCGTTGATATTGGCGCTTATGAATTTAACCCTACAGTCACGCCGACTCCGACTCCGACGCCGACGCCGACTCCGACGCCGACTCCGACTCCGACTCCCACACCGGAACCAACTCCGACTCCCACACCGGAACCCACTCCCACTCCCACACCGGAACCAACTCCCACGCCCACACCGGAACCGACTCCCACGCCCACACCGGAACCGACTCCCACGCCCACACCGGAACCGACCCCAACTCCCACGCCAACTCCGGTTTCGGATGATTGCCTACTCGATAGCCTCAACGCCCCGCAACTAGATTCGACCACCATCACCCCCAACCCCGTCCAACAAACTATCAACGGCGGCGACACTACCGATTTCATCATGGGCGGTGTCATCAACGACTCAATTAACGGACAAGCCGGCAACGATACTCTCTACGGTATGGGCGGCAATGACAACATTGACGGCGCAGCAGATAACGACTCAATCTTCGGCAATGAAGGCAGCGATTTCATCTCTGGCGATGCTGGCAACGATACCATCTACGCTGGCAAAGATAATGACACTGTTGTTGGTGGTGAGGGCGACGACTTGTTGAGGGGAGATCTCGGCAATGATACAGTTGCCGGCGGCGTTGGCAACGACAGCATTTTCGGCGGTAAAGATGACGATATCTTGCTGGGTGAAGATGATGACGACTACATTTTAGGCAACTTAGGAAATGACACAATTAATGCCGGAAACGGCAACGATATTGCCTTTGGCAATGAAGGTACAGACCTGATTTTTGGCGACATCGGTAACGATACCCTGTACGGAGGCAAAGAAAACGACAGTCTCGATGGCGGTGAGGGCAACGACTTGCTGTTGGGGGGCAATGAAAACGATGTGCTTTGCGGCGACATCGGTAACGATACCCTGTACGGTGGCAAAGGTGATGATATTCTCAGTGGTGGCAGCGGTGCCGATTTCCTTTCCGGGGATGTTGGGGACGATACTTTGACTGGTGGTTCGGGAAATGATGTGTTTTTCCTCAATCAAAGTTTGGGTAGCGACATCATTAATGATTTCCGCAGGGGAGAGGATTTAATTGGGTTGAATTCTGATTTGAGTTTTAATCAACTCAGTATTACTTCAAGCAACAATCAGACTTTGATTACTGTGACGGATACCAATCAATTGTTGGCGAAGCTTAACAATATTACCCCCGGTATTCTCACCGCTAGCGATTTTATTACTCTGTAGTTATTATACTAAATCCGGTTTGTCTCTACCCTCGATCGTTCTGCGTATCCTTCGGCGGTGGAAACCTCTACTAAACAAACGAAGTCCGCCTCCGCCGACTGAGAGATAAAGGGAGTAGTTAAGCCGGATTTAGTATCATAGCATATTTCAATAAAAAGTAGCCAAGCATGATAAATATCCTCTAATCTTATGATGCTCTAGCCACACATATTAATCTAATATTCCTAATAAAGCGGACTTGATATTATTTCGTTTTAATACGATCGCACAAATGTCTGTCCTCCTCCTTCACTTCGGGATTTGTTCGCAGGTAATCTCGCACGCGATCGCAACCATAACCTAATAAATCCAGGTTGAGAATTCGCGGTACATTCCACAGAATCAGGGTGTTATCGTCACCGACGGAAGCGACAAACTTTCCATCAGAACTGTACGCCACTCCCCTAATTGCCGCACTGTGACCCCTAAGCGTGGTTACTTCTGTACCGTCGAGTTTCCACAACTTCACCGTGTTGTCTACACCGCCAGAAGCGATAATTTGACTGTCGGGACTAAACTTCACTCCCCACACTGCTGCTGTGTGACCTGAAAGCGTTCTGAGTAATTTACCGTCAATTGTCCAAAGCTTAACGGTTTTGTCTCCACTGCTAGAAGCGATGATATTACCTTGACGGTTAAAAGCAAGTCTCCAAACTGCCGCAGTGTGACCTCGGAAAGTTCTCACCAAACTACCGTCAAGTTTCCACAACTTTACAGTACCGTCTCCCCCGGCGGAGGCAACTAACTGACCGTCGGGACTAAATGCTACCTGCCAAACAGGAGCGTGATGTCCGGTCATGGTATGCAATAATGTACCGTCACGCCGCCAAAGCTTAATTGTCTTATCTAGACTTCCTGTAGCAATAATTTGAGCATCTGGATTGAAAGCGAC
This sequence comes from Microcoleus sp. Pol11C2, assembly GCF_036701505.1. Taxonomy (NCBI): domain Bacteria; kingdom Bacillati; phylum Cyanobacteriota; class Cyanophyceae; order Oscillatoriales; family Microcoleaceae; genus Microcoleus; species Microcoleus sp. Pol11C2. The sequence goes on along the minus strand of NZ_JAUBQX010000074.1, from coordinate 21,624 downwards.
TGTAAAGACGGTAGCTTGATGACCTGTTAAAGTTGCGATCGCTTCCCCAGTTCGCTCCCAAATATTCACTTTATTATCGTTTCTGGTAGCAGCAATTAACTTGCCATCCGCACTGTTAGCAACACCCACACCATAGACTACCAAGTTCTTTCCAGTGAAAGTCGCCAAAAATTTGCCTTCCCGACTCCAAAGTTTAACTGTACCGTCCTCGCTACAAGTAGCGATCGTAGAACTATCGGCACTGATATCGATTCCCCAAATTGCACCTTTATGGGCAGTAATAGTTGTCTGTAAGGGATTTTGACTTTCCCACAATCTGACGGTATTTTCTGCACCCGCCGAAGCAATATAGCTGCCGTCGGGACTCCAAGCTACATCCCAAATCGACGCGCTGTGACCGCTGAAGGTAGCCAGTTCTGTGCCGTCGATATTCCAAATTTTGACAGTTTTATCCCGACTTCCCGAGACGATTTTTTGGCCGTC
>NZ_JAUBQX010000074.1:0-21041 GCF_036701505.1 Microcoleus sp. Pol11C2 | reverse complement strand
GGGACTAAACGCCACTGAAGATACGACAGCAGTATGACCTACAAGCGTCCTCAGCAAAGTACCGTCAAGCTTCCAAACTTTTATGGTTTTGTCTCCGCTTACCGAAACTATTATTTTGCCATCGGGACTAAACGCCACTGAAGATACGACAGCAGTATGACCTACAAGCGTCCTCAGCAAAGTACCGTCAAGCTTCCAAAGTTTTATGGTTTTGTCTCCACTTGTTGATGCAATTATTTTGCCATCGGGACTAAATGCCACTGAAGTTGGGGTACCACCAGTACGAGCTGGGAAAGTTTTTAATAAAGTACCGTCTAACTTCCAGAGTTTCACAGTGTTATCCTGACTTGCAGAGGCAATTATTTGACCGTCAGGACTAAAAGCAACTCCCCACACGGCAAGACTGTGGCCCGGAAGAGTTTTCAGCAAAGTGCCGTCTAACTTCCAGATTTTGACGCTATTATCGTCACCTCCAGAAGCAATTAGCTGACCGTTGGGGCTAAATTTGACTCTGCGAACGAGTGCTTGATGACCTTTGAGGGTGGCAATTTCTGTTCCATCTCGCCGCCAAAGTTTAACGGTTTTATCTACGCTTGCCGAGGCAATTAGCTTGCTGTCAGGACTGATATCGACTGTCATCACAGCCGCTTGATGCCCGGAAAAATGGTTGTATTCATCTGCTTGATAAACAGCTTGCCTGAGTGCATTTCCAAGTGTGCGATCGATGCTGGCATCTGCCAATCCTAATCTTTGTAATTTTCGTTTAGCTTTGATGGCTTCTATCAGGGCGTCTAATCTTTGGTTTGAGGCAAACAATCCCTCAGAAGAGGATACTAGCGCTCGAATTTCACTAATTCTGGCTTGACGTTCGCTTTCTGTTGCACGGCGATACTGAAAATAAGTTATTACTCCTAATCCGCAGGCAATAATAAATGCTACGCTGACTGCAAACAGCAATATTTTTTGGCGTTTGGCAGCTTCTTTTTCTTGAATTAATCGTCTTTGTTCTTGTTTTAATCGCGCTTCTACTTCTTTAGTTCGTTCGGCCTCTAGAATCAGTTGGAATTCTTGGCGATCGAGTTCTTGACTGGCTGCGATATACTGATAATCCAAGTCGCTCAAGCTTTTTCCCTGCGCCCAAGTTTGGGCATCTTTTAAAGCTTGTCCTCGCAACAGTCGCGAATAATCTGTTTTTTTTGATACCAACCAAGCATCAAATACTTGGGAGTAGGGGCGCAGTTTCCCTAATTGCTTTTCTACCCAGTCGAGATTAAATACTTCTCGATAAATGCGGTTTTTTACCTGTAAACAACCTTGCTGTTTGATAAGTAATCCCGATAGCAATAGTTCAATTTGCTCTCGACAGTCGTCTGTAGGTACTTCTACACCTTGTAATATTTGCTGGTAAATTCCGAGCAATCTTCCGGCGCGTTGTTCGTTGCGAAGAATGCGATCGCGGATGGTTTTCAAATGCTCCGGTTCGTCTTGGGATTCCCAGTTGTCGATGATGTGCGATCGCACTATCGATTCCACAAAAAATCCCTCTGTTCCAGGTGGTATTTTTAAATTGCCGCTACGAGATTCTCCTACCGTTTTTACTAGCAAATCGCAGATTTTTTGAGTTAAGAATGGTTGCCCTTCTGTCCGAGTTAAGATTTCTTTGAGAATTGCTTGCGGATTATTGACTACTTTTTCTAATCCTGGGGCTAGGGGCTGTGCTTCTGCTAAACTAAATCCCGTTAAATCGATTGCTTGTCCGATATTAAAAGGTGTCCGATTTTTATCGGCGATTAAATCGCTGGGTGTAGCTACTCCGAAAATTGCGAAAGTAATGCGGGTATATTCGGGATTGATAGCTCGTTGATTGTAGCAGAAACGAATCAATGCGAAAAAATCATCTACCGGAAAATCTAAACTTAAAATACTATCAATCTCATCCACAAATATAAAAATTCGATCATCCACAAATCCGGCTAATAAAATATCTTCAATAAACTGACTCAATCTTTGCAGGAGAGAAACTTCTTCTTGTTCTTGCCACCAAGTTTTTAAATTAACTTCTCCTAATAAATTAAAGCTGCGCCACAAATCGCCAACGATTCCTTTGTACCACTGTAAAGGAGTAATGTTTTCGCTACCGATGCGAGTCATGTCGATCGTGCTGCATTGAAATCCTTCTGCTTGCAATCGATGGAAGGTGCGAACGAGAAGGGAAGATTTGCCCATTTGTCGGGAGTTGAGGACATAGCAAAATTCGCCCTTTTTTAAGGCTTCATAAAGTTCGATATCTGCTTGTCGTTCGACGTATGTAGGCGCATCAGTTGTGAGACTGCCACCAATTTGGTAAGAGTAATCTTTCATAATTGATAGTTCATGGTTTCGGATAATTTAGCGATCGCCCACTCGATCGCACAAATGTCTGTCTTCCTCCTTCACATCGGCATTGGTTCGCAGATAATCTCGCACGCGCTCGCACGCATAACCCAGTTCATCTAGTTTGAGAATTCGCTCCACATCCCACAAAATGATTGTGCGATCGTCCCCAGCGGAGGCAATTTGTTTACCATCGGGACTAAACGCCACCCCCCAAACGTTCCCTTCATGTCCAGTTAGCGTCGTTATTTCTGTCCCGTCGGTTTTCCAGAGTTTGAGTGCGCCAGTTGAGCCTCCCCCCACCAGTATTAGACCATCAGGACTGAAATCAACTGCCATCATGCCTCTAGTATTTCCCTTGATGGTTTTGAGCAACGTACCATCGATCGTCCAGAGTTTAATCGTGTCATCCCTGCTGGCAGTTGCCAAAGTGCGACCGTCTGGACTGATGGCAACTTCCCAAACAGGGCTGCGATGACCCTCTAGAGTCTTGGAAAACCTACCGTCAAGACTCCACAACCGAGCAGTGCTGTCGCTACTAGCTGAAAGCAGCCTCTGTCCGTCATGGGTAAAGTCCACATCGTAAACCCTAGCCCGATGCCCTGTGAAAGTTTTCAGTAAAGTGCCGTCTTTGTTCCACAGTTTGACGGTTTTATCGTTGCTAGCAGAAGCCAGTAGCCGACCATCTGGACTTGGGGAGATATCCCAAAGTCCAGCTTCATGACCTGTTATGGTTTTCAGTAGCGTCCCGTTGAACTGCCAGAATTTAATCGTTTTATCTTCACTAGCGGTAGCAAGGAAAGGCGCGATCGCAGGATTGGTACCAGAGAGGAAAGCAACGGAGCGAACGGCAGCCTTATCTGCGGCAAAAGACTTCAGCAACGTGCCGTCTCGCGCCCACAGTTTGAAGCTGCCATCCGAACCGGCTGAGGCTAGCATTTGACCGTCCGGGCTGAAATCCACATCCCAAATTGTGCCGCCATGTCCGTAAAGAACTTTCGAGAAGGGGTTTGTCGGATTCCAGAGTCGAGCGGTATTGTCGTCGCTAGCAGAGACAACCATTTGACTGTTGGGAATAAAGGTCACGCCTCTAATTCCCGATTGATGCCCTTTGAGGACTTTCAACAGCGTCCCGTCCGGCTTCCAGAGATTGATGGTTTGATCGGCGCTGGTGGAAGCAATCACATCGCCTGCTGTACTGATGGCGACTTCAAACACTTCCGAACTGTGACCGCTAAGAGTTCGTAGCAGGGTGCCGTCGGGTTGCCAGAGTTTGACAGTGTTGTCAGCGCTGGCAGAGATGATGGCGGGACGTTTGGTGCCGCTATTGTCGGCAATTAAAGCGAACTCAACGTCCCAAACGGGAGCCGCGTGACCTTCCAGGGTTCTCACCAGTTCGCCGTCTAGAGTCCAGACCTTGACCGTACCGTCGGTGCTGCTAGATGCGAGCAGGTTTCCATCCGGGCTAAAGGCAATACCCCAAACTGCACCTTGATGTCCGCTCAGGGTTTTGAGCGGTTTGCCATCGGCACTCCACAGGCGAATGGTGCTGTCTTCACTGGCGGAGGCGATGCGCTGACCGTCTGGACTCAGGGCGATCGCCCAGATCGCAGCCTTGTGTGCCTCCAAGGTTTTGAGCAGTTTGCCTTCCCGACTCCACAGATAAATGTTGCCGTCCACGCTGGATGTTATCAGGCGCTGGCTGTCGGGACTAAAACGAAGGGCGTAGACGCTGCTGATCGTGTGTTGGAGAGTGTGCAGCAAGGTGCCATCCCGTTGCCAGATCTTGGCTGTTTGGTCGCCGCCTCCGGTGGCGATGAGTTGACCGTCTGGGCTGGCATCAACTGCCAGAACCGGGCTGGAATGCCCCAACAGGCGATTGAATTCTGCCGTTCCATAGATAGCTTGTTGCAGGACTTGTCGAACTTGAGAGGGCAACTGGGGGCTGGAATTAGCTAGGCTATCGATCCTGCGTCTGGCTTTGATGGCGCTCACCAGGGCATCTAATCGCTGTTGGGAGGCGAATTGCCCTGCCGATGAGGAAGTGAGGGCTTGAACTTCGCTGATGCGGGCTTGCTGCTCGCTGGTGAGGGCGTAATGATATTGCCAAAGGGCGAGAATGCCAAAGGCGATCGCCACTATTAGCGCTGCGCTGAGCGCCCCAAGAAATCTTCGCTGCCGTTTCGCTGTCTCTCGCTCTAAAACTAACCGCTTGCGTTCTTCTGTGAGTCTGGCTTCAACTTCTCTGAGCCTCGCCGCTTCCAGCGCTTGCTGCACTTCCAGCCTGTCTAATTCACCAGAAGCGGCTAAAAAGTGATAATCCAAATCGCTCAAACTTTTTCCCTGGGCCCAGTAGGAAGCGTCTTTTAACGATTGTCCGCGCAACAATCGCGATTCATCGGTTTGTTTTGAAGCGATCCAAGCGTTGAAAGCTTGGGAGTAAGGACGCAGTTGCTCTAACTGTTTTTCTACCCATTGTAGGTGAAACACTGCTTGATAAATCGGGTTGCTGACCTTAAAAAAACCTTGTTGCTTTATAACCAAACCTGATAGCAGCAATTCGATCTGCTCTCGACTATCATCCGCTTCAGTTTCACCAGATTGTAATAGGTTTTGATAGATACCTAAGCTACGTGCAGTGAGTTTTTCGTTGCCAATAATGCGAGCGCGAATAGTCTTTAAATGCTCAGGTTCATCTTGCGATTCCCATTTATTGATGATGTTTTCTCTCACGACCGATTCCACAAAAAATCCCTCTGTTCCAGGTGGTATTTTTAAATCACCGCTGTGGGCTGACCCCGCCCTTTTTACTACTAATTCACATATTTTTTGCGTTAAAAAGGGCTGTCCTCCCGTCCAATCTAAAATTTCTTTGAGAACTGCCTGCGGATTGGCTATGACCTTTTCTAACCCTTTCGCTAATGGTTGCGCTTCTTCTAAGCTAAATCCTGACAAATCGATCGCTTGTCCGATATTAAAAGGTGTCCGATTTTTATCGGCGATTAAATCGCTGGGTGTAGCTACTCCGAAAATCGCGAAAGTAATGCGGGTATATTCGGGATTGATAGCTCGTTGATTGTAGCAGAAACGAATCAAGGCGAAAAAATCATCTACCGGAAAATCTAAACTTAAAATACTATCAATCTCATCCACAAATATAAAAATTCGATTATCCGGAAATTTTACCAATAATATCTCTTCAATAAATTGACTCAATCTTTGCAGTAGAGAAACTTCTTCTTGTTCTTGCCACCAGGTTTTTAAATTAACTTTTCCTACAAGATGGAAACTGCGCCACAAATCGCCAACGATTCCTTTGTACCACTGTAAAGGAGTAATGTTTTCGCTACCGATGCGGGTCATGTCAATGGTACTGCATTGAAATCCTTCGCCTTGCAGTCGGTGCAGGGTACGAACGAGAAGGGAAGATTTGCCCATTTGCCGGGAGTTGAGCACGTAGCAAAAATCGCCTCGTTTTAAGGCTTCATAAAGTTCGATATCTGCTTGCCGTTCGACATAGGTAGGCGCATCAGTTGTGAGACTGCCGCCAATTTGGTAAGAGTAATCTTTCATAATTGATAGTTCATGGTTTCGGATAATTTAGCGATCGCCCACGGCATCGCACAAATGTCTATCTTCCTCCTTCACATCAGCATTTGTTCGCAAATAATTTCCGACCCAATCGCATCCATACTGGAGGAAATCGAGCTGGAAAATTCGCTCTAGATTCCACACAATTGCTGTGGTATCCTGACTGGCTGAAGCGACTAACTTCCCATCAGGGCTAAATGTCACTCCGAATACCCCATCGCTATGTCCTTTAAAGGTTTCAAGCTCTTGACCATCGTACCTCCAAAGTTTAACAGTACCGTCAAAACTTGCTGAAGCGAGAGTCTTGCCATCGGGGCTAAATGCCACTCCGAATACCCCATTTTTGTGTCCCTTTAAAGCTCTAATTTCTGTACCATCCAACCGCCAAAGTCTCACCATGCTATCCATACCTGCTGAAGCGAGAGTCTTGCCATCAGGGCTAAATGCGACTCCCGCCACCTGACGGCGATGGCTTGTTAAAGTGTGTAGAAGCTTGTAGCTGGGCTTTCCAAAGGCGATCGCATTATCCCACTGCCAAAGTTTGACAGTGCCGTCCACACTACCAGAGGCAATAACTTGTCCGTCGGGGCTAAATGCCACTCCGTTAATGTAATCGGTATGTCCTTTGAGAGTTGCCAATTGGGTGCCGTCAATCCTCCAGACTTTAACTGTTTTGTCCTCACCCACCGAGGCGAGTGAGTGCCCATCTGGATGGAAATCAACCGCGAAAACTCTACCTTGATGTCCCGTAAAAGTCTTGATTAAGGTTCCATCTAGTCGCCACAATCGAACAGTGCCGTCATAACCACCTGTAGCAATCGTGTCTCCGTTTGGGCTGAAATCTACTCCGAAAACTTTATCCGCTTGTTTGGGAAAAGTGCGAATTAAGCTACCATTAAGCCGCCAAAGTTTAACGGTATTGTCACGACTGGCGGTGGCAATTGTCTTACCATCAGGACTAAATTTTATGGTGTAAATTGATGCTTGATGTCCGTTAAGAGTCTTAAGCAAACTATCATCAAGCTTCCAGAGTGCGATCGGGCCATCCCAACTGGATGAGGCAAAGATTTGCCCGTCAGGACTCCAAGCCAATCCAGAGACGACATCCTTGGCGACTAGCAGGGTTTTTAGCAGAGTCCCGTCAATCTGCCACAGTTTGACTGTTCTGTCTAGACTTGCCGAGGCAAGCAAACCACTTTGAGGGTTAAAAGCGATTTTGGTCACGGAATCGCTGTGTCCAGTTAGGGTTTTGACTAAAGTTCCATCAAGATGCCAAAGTTTGACCGTTTTATCCCAACTCGCCGAGGCGATGAGATTTCCTTGAGGGCTGAAGGCAACATTCTTGACTCTATCTGTATGCCCCGTGAGGGTTCTGATCAGTTTACCGTCTGTATTCCAGAGTTTGATGGTTTTATCTTTAGAAGCAGATGCAATGGTTTGACTGTCAGGGCTAAAGGCAACGCTGTCAACTTCATCTGTATGTCCGGTGAGAGTTCTCAGTAGTTTGCCGTCTGTACTCCAGAGTTTAATGGTTTTATCTTTAGAAGCGGAAGCAATAATCTGGTTGTTAGGAGCGATCGCGACTTGTGAAATATTATTGGTATGTCCTTTTAAGGTCTGCCACAAGGTATAACTCGGCTTTCCCTTTGGTGAATTTGTAGTATTTTTGCGCCAAAGTTTAACTGTGTTATCCCCAGAACCAGAAGCAATTAGATCCCCTCTGGGGTTAAATACGACTCCCCAAACTGCATTGTTGTGCCCTTGAAGTATTCCTAGTTTTGTACCGTCTTTTTCCCAAATATCGATAGTTTTATCGGCAGAAGCTGAGGCTATGAGTTCCCCATCAGGGCTGAAAGTTACATCATTAACCACATTGTTATGCCCCGATAAGTGGTTATAGTCTACTGCTCCATAAACAGCTTGATGGAGAGCTTCTTTAACTGAACGTTCGAGTTCAGGGTCTACAGCACCTAACTTTTGCAGTTGTCGCTTTCCTCTGATTGCCTCTATGAATGCGTCTAATTTTTGATTTGAGGCGAATAATGCTTCGGAAGATTTGGCGATCGCTTTGATTTCGCTGACAGCAGTTTGCCGATACTGAAAATACACCGCTAGCCCCAAGGCCGAGGCGATAATTAATGCTATTGTTACTACAAAAAGCAAAAATCTTTGCAGCCTTGAACTTTTTTTCTCTACCGCTAACCTTTTTTGTTCTTCTGTTAGTCTGGCTTGAATTTCTTTAGCCCGTTCGGCTTCCAATCCTATCTGCATTTCTCTTCGGTCTAATTCTTCTGAAGCGCCTAAAAACTGATAATCTAAGTCACTCAAACTTTTACCCTGGGCCCAAGCTTGAGCATTTTTCAAGGCTTGTCCGCGCAACAGTCGGGATTTATCGGTCTGCTTGGAAGTTATCCAAGCATCAAAGGCTTGAGAGTATGGACGCAAGGAAGCGAGATGTTTTTCTACCCATTTTGTGTTAAATACTTCTTGATAAATGGGGTTTCTTACCTGTAAAAAACCCTGGTATTTTACTACCAAACCAGACAGCAATAGTTCTACCTGTTCTCGCGAGTCATCGGTGGGTACTTCCACTCCTTGTAAGATTTTTTGATAGATGCCTAGTAGTCTTCCAGCACGTTGCTCATTTCTCAGGATGCGATCGCGGATCGTCTTTAAATGCTCTGGTTCGTCTTGAGATTCCCAATTCTGGATGATGTGCGATCGCACGACTGATTCCACAAAAAATCCCTCTGCTCCCGATGGAATTATCAGCCCGTCACTGTGAGATTCTCGCGTGGCTATTACTATCAATTGACACAGCTTTTGACTCAAAAATGGTTGCCCAGAAGTCCAAGATAATATTGATTTGATAATTGCCTCGGTATTACTAACTACACTTTCTAGCCCTTGACTTAAAGGAGAGGCTTCTTCCCAGGAAAAACCGGGCAAATCTACTGCTTGTCCGATATTAAAAGGTGTCCGATTTTTATCGGCGATTAAATCGCTGGGTGTAGCTACTCCGAAAATCGCGAAGGTAATCCGGTTGTATTCTGGATTAAGGGCTCGTTGGTTGTAACAATAACGAATCAAAGCAAAAAAGTCATCGACGGGAAAATCTAAGCTTAAAACACTATCAATCTCATCGACAAATATAAAAATTCGCTCCTTGGGAAATTTTACTAATAAGATATCTTCAATAAATTGACTTAATCTTTGCAGGAGAGAAACTTCTTCTTGTTCTTTCCACCAGGTTTTTAAGTTAAGTTGCCCTAATAAATTAAAGCTGCGCCACAAATCGCCAACGATTCCTTTGTACCATTGTAAAGGAGTAATGTTTTCGCTGCCGATGCGGGTCATGTCGATCGTACTGCATTGAAATCCTTCTGCTTGCAGTCGGTGCAGGGTGCGAACGAGAAGGGAAGATTTGCCCATTTGCCGGGAATTGAGAACGTAGCAAAACTCGCCTCGTTTTAAGGCATCATAAAGTTCGATATCTGCTTGTCGTTCGACATAGGTAGGCGCATCAGTTGTGAGACTGCCACCAATTTGGTATGTAACCTGGGTCATGCAGTTTATGGGTGGGTTTAAAGGTGAAAGTTGATAAAAAGAGGTAGTCTGAGCGTTAATTTTTGTCACCATCCCTACTTAATTATAATCCATCCTTAAAATTTACGTTTTCAGAGTAATTTTATAAGAATAATATTGACCAAGTAACGAGGGGAAGTTATTCTACAATATAGATAGCCTAATGTTTTTAATTTTTATATTAACATTGAAATTAACAGCAAACAAGGAGAATCAATATGCTCATTCAAGAACAACCTGGCTAGTCTAAACAAATGACCCTAGACGAGTTTCTGGACTGTTATCCAGATGGCCAAGGTCGCTTTGAACTACATGATGGAGGTGTTATAGAAATGCACGCAACTGGAACTCACGAACAATTAGGGGGCTTCCTCGCCCTAGAAGTGGGAGTAGAAATTAAACGTTTGGCTTTGCCCTATTTCATTCCCCGCCAAGGAATTATTAAGGCTATTGATTCTGATAAGTCTGGCTACAGTCCAGATGTGATGGTATTAGATTAGCCACAAATCGAAACGGAACCAATGTGGAAAAAGCGCTCGACTATTATCAGAGGTTAAACTATCCGTTTAGTCATCGAAGTTGTGAGTACGAAGTGGCAATATGACTACTTAGTAAAGTTAGCAGAATATGAAAAAGTGGCAATTCCTGAATACTGGATTGTCGATTATTTAGGTTTAGGTGGCAGAAGATATATTGGCAACCCCAAACAACCAACTATTTCCGTAAATCCATTAGTTGACGGTGAGTATGTAGTTAATCAGTTTAGAGGTGATGATGTGGTGCGATCGCTTGCTTTCCCGGATTTAAACTTAACGGTCGAACAGATTTTTAATGTGGGGCAATAACTAAATAAAGTTGTGCGAACCAAAATAGAGGCGGTACAACTCGCAGCTTAGCGTACAGCGGTTATTATCGATATGAATCAGCCCCATACTAAATAATTTAGAAGCCACTATCGGATCTAATTCCACTCCGTGTTCCGATTTTACCACTTGTTTAAGTGCAACCGCCAGTTCGGGATACTCTTGCAATGTTGCCCAAAAACTCCGCAAGTAATCTTTATAAATTCCCGCTATGGTGGGAGCTTCTTGTAGTAGCTGATCTAGCGTTACACTGTTTTGACAGAGGTGGTAAAGAGCTAGCCGCACCAGATAAGGATGTCCCCCCACCATTGCCATCAGTCGATCGGCATCGGGGCTATCTGTCCAATCCAGTCCGTGACGCTGGGCTAAAGCAAGTATCTGCTCTTCTGTAAAATAGGGCAATTGCAGCGGTAAACCGACATTAAAAGGCGATTCAGTAAGCTTTAAAGGAATATAAATTTCTGTGGAGTGAAGAACGATTAACCGCAGTTTTCCCAAAGTTTCAATCCGCTTTGCTTCTTCATGCCAGCTTCGCAGGAGCGGCAAAAATTCTCGGGCAATTTTTGGATATTCAAAAATTATATTTACTTCCTTTAAAGCTAACACAAGAGGGGTACTTATTTCGGCTAATAAATATTGTTGCAAATAAATGGTGCAGCTTACTTTGCTACCCATGTCTTCATCCCAATAATCATCTAATAGAGGTGGTAATTCTAGGTGACGGCTGATGTTGGCACACAACCAGCGTAAAAATTTATCGATATTGGCTAAAACAGCTTCCTCGGCTTGCTGAAAATCTAAACTTACAGTTCGATAGTCAAGAGAAGTCGCGCGCTCTAAAATGCGTAGCAGAAGGGAACTTTTTCCCATCTTCCTGGGAGCTTTAATCCGCAGCACACTTCCGGGTTTAGTAATCTCTCGATAGGCGAGTTCTTCAATTAGCGGGTGAGGGATATAAAATGGCGAATCCAGGGGCACGGGAGAGCCGGGAAATTCTAAAGGTGTTGCTAGGCATTTGCTGCGGGTGAATGCTTCAATTAATTCTCGTTCCTCTGTGGTCAGTGAACGTGATTCTACACTAGAGCGAAAATTTGATTTGCTAATAGATGTCTGCAAGACTTGAGAGAGAGATTGCCACAAAGACGAGGCGATGTTTCTCAGGTAATGCTCTCCGTAATGAGAGCCAGATGCGATACTTGTATAAGTCTTTCCTTCCCAAACTTGGCGGAGTATGATTTCTTGTACGGGATATAAATCTTTTTGTAATCGCACACGAGTTAGCTGTAGTACCTCATCTATCGTCATAACTGGCAATAACCATATAAGTGTATCGTTGATATTATCACTGATGATTGAGTGTAAAGCTCAGAGCGATCGCCGATTGGATTGCGACACGATCCTGTCGCGACATTTTTCAGGGGGTAATTGGTCACATCGGTTAATTCTCCCCCAAAGAGTATCACTATCAATAAAGAATTCCCTCGCGGGGTGGGGGTGGGTGTATTTAACCTGTCTGCACTCTTCAAGAGTACAAGAGTGAACCCACCTCTACAGGCTTTGGAGAATGGTTCTCTTCGTTAAGTGAAATCCGTGACACCCGTTAAATCTGGTAATTTCCCGGTTGTCTGACGGATCGCTGAGTGCTATAACCTAATTTCAATGGGCGCTGGCGCTCCTACTGGAAACGAATCTGCGCTTAGTTTTTCTTCATCGTTGGCCAAAATGTCATGCCGGTGTCACAGTTGGTAGTGAAGGCCGAATTAAAAATGTGACAGTTGACTTTGCGAAAGCTGAGTCGATTGATGTTAATTTAATTAACAGTAGTTTCAGATCGCTGCATTTACTCATCACAAGCGTTAAGTCCAAAAGCATAATTCTTCTTTTTGTGCTATCAGGTTTTTTGATTTGCCTCTAATCCTATCTTAAAAACTTTAGCAAATAACCTAGTTTATTTAATGCAAATGGTTGATGAAATTTTTCCTAATTATTTTATTCCTCACGGTCATTGCTACTTGTGGAAGCCTGGATTAGTGGGGCTGCACATTTTGTCCGATGGTTTGATAGCCGTCGCTTATTTTTTGATACCCATCACGCTGATTTATATTGTTAATAAGCGGAAAGACTTGCCTTTTGACTGGGTTTTCATGCTGTTTGGCTCTTTTATTATCTGCTGCGGGATTACCCATATTATGGAAATATGGACGCTGTGGCATCCTAATTATTGGTTCTCTGGTTTTCTTAAAGCGATTACGGCGCTGATTTCGCTAAGTACAGCAGCAGTGCTGGTGGAACTAATCCCAAAAATCTTGGCTATTCCCAGTCCAGATCAATTGGCGGTGGCAAATGTAGCTTTACAAAATGAGATTGGCGAGCGCAAACAAGCTCAAGAAGCACTCTCGGAATTAATGCTAGAATTGGAAAAACGGGTGATGGAGAGGACGATCGCTTTAGAATCCACTAATGAACTTTTGCTACAGGAAAATCGCGATCGCTATTTGGCGGAAAATTCATTGCGGCACTCGGAAGCTAAACTGCTAGAGCAAACTCAACACTTAGAGACTGCTCTGCAACAACTTAAAGGCGCTCAAGCTCAACTCGTGCAAACTGAAAAAATGTCGTCTTTGGGGCAAATGGTAGCTGGGGTTGCCCACGAAATAAATAACCCTGTCAACTTTATTTATGGCAATCTGATTCCGGCTGAGGAATACATTAAAGATATTGTGGCATTGATTAAGGCTTATCAAGTTTATTACCCCACTCCTGCGCCGGAAATTGCAGACAAGATTCGCACTATCGAACTCGATTTCATTTTTAAAGACCTGCAAAAACTTTTTGGTTCGATAAAAATTGGAGCCGAGCGAATTAGGGAAATTGTTAAATCTTTACGGACTTTCTCCCGTTTAGACGAAGCCGATATGAAAAAGGTAAATATCCATGAAGGTCTTGATAGCACTTTAATGATTTTGCAGCACCGCTTGAAAGAACAACCAAACCGTCCGCCTATTCAAGTGATTAAAGAGTATGGAGATTTGCCACTATTAGAATGCTACGCGGGGCAGCTTAACCAAGTATTTATGAACATTGTTTCTAATGCTATTGATGCTTTAGAACAGAGTGTAGCGCAGGGGGATTTCCCCAACGGCTATTGGGAAAATAATTTCTCTGACAACTTACAAAACACCTATTGCCCACTGCTAAAAATTCGCATCCGCACGCTTTTAGTTGATGGCAAGTGGGTGCAGATTCACATTGCTGATAATGGCACTGGCATAGATTATGATGCGATCGCCAAAATTTACGATCCATTTTATACGACGAAACCTATCGGTGCTGGTACCGGGCTGGGTTTGGCAATTTCTTATCAAATTATTCAAGCCCATGAAGGTTATTTGCGCTGCACTTCCGAGGTTGGGAGAGGTACTGAGTTTATCATTGAAATTCCGTTGCGATCGCAATTTGGCGAGCGCCACCTACTGCCCAAGCAAGCTGTTATGAACAAGCTGGGTTTAGGCGTTAATAAATAATGCTGAATCCAGCTACCTTTTTCGGTTTCTTTTATTTTTCGCCTAACTTAGGAATCATCAAATCCATATTATCTGCCAATAACAACTATTATGTGGGAAGCACTCAAAAATATCTTTTCCCCAACTCAGTATATGCCTCACGGTCATTGCTATCTTTGGCAAACGCCTTTAGTGTGGCTGCACGTAACTGGGGACTTTTTAATCGCGATCGCCTACTATTCTATTCCGGCGATGCTAATTTATTTTATCTTCAAGCGGCGCGATGTTCCTTTTTTAGGAATATTTGCTTTATTTGGTGCATTTATTATTCTCTGCGGCACGGGTCACTTGCTAGACATTTGGACGTTGTGGCATTCCGCTTATTGGCTGTCGGGGATTGAGAAAGGAATTACTGCACTGGTTTCCTGCTACACCGCTGCCTCGATGGTAACACTCTTGCCACAGTTTTTGTCCTTAAAAACCCCCCAAGAATTAGAGGCAATAAATCGCAAGTTGCAGACTGAGATTGCTGTGCGTGAAGATGCAGAATTAGCGTTACGCCACGCTTATGATAATTTAGAAATTAAAGTCCAAGAGCGCACCGCACAGTTAACAGAAATTAATGGTTATTTAGAAGCAGAAATAAGAGAAAAAATAGCTGCTGAATCCGCTTTGCGGGAACGAGAAACTAGGTTAACCGAACAACAAAATGGTTTGCTAGAATTAGCAAAAAATTCTAGTATCTACGAGGGAAATATCGCCGAGGCGTTGAGAGAGATTACGCAAATGGCAACTCGTACTCTGAATGTTGAGCGCGCAAGTGTTTGGTTTTATCAGGAAGATAAATCCTCACTGTGCTGTGCGGATATTTACGAACTGACTCCCAATCAACACAGCGCCGGCGCAGAACTGAAAGTTGCTGACTATCCTAGCTATTTCCAAGCTTTGAAGACAGAACAGGCGATCGCAGCGGTTGATGCCAAAACCGATCCGCGCACCCTAGAATTTAGCGAATCTTATTTGAGGCCTTTAAACATCTCGTCGATGCTAGATGTTCCTATTACCCATAAAGGGCAAATTGCGGGTGTAATTTGTTTAGAACATCAGGGAACGACCAGGAATTGGACGCTCGACGAGCAAAGCTTCGCTAGCTATGTTGCGCAGATCGCAGCTTTAGCAATGGAAGCTCGCGATCGCAAGCAAGCCGAGTTAAACTTGCGTTCTGTCACCGAACGCTTGCAATATTTGCTGGCGACTACCCCGGCAGTGATTTTTAGCTGCAAATTAGGGGGAAATTATCAGGTAACATTTGTCAGCGATAATGTTGTTTCAATGATTGGTTACGAAGCGCGAGAATTGGTTGATGGTTCCCTTGATTGGCATAGCCTGGTTCATCCCGAAGATCGAGAGATTGTTGCTACTTCATACGCTCAGATATTGGAAAAAGAATCGATTTCCTACGAATACCGCGAACGGCACAAAGACGGTAGTTATCGCTGGATTTACGATGAGATCAAGTTAGTCAAAGATGCTGCGGGTCAACCTGTGGAGTGCGTTGGTTATGGAGTAGATGTTACTGCTCGCAAACAGGCGGAAATAGCCTTGCAGCAACAAGTAAAAAGGGAGCGGCTCGTGAATGCTATTCAAGAGCGGATTCGCTCCTCTCTTAACCTAGAAGAAGTAATGACAATGGCGGTTGAAGAAATCCGCCACTTTTTGTCAACTGATAGAACAGTTATTTACCGCTTTAACCCAGATTGGAGTGGATTTATAGCCGTCGAGTCGGTATCTGTCGGTACGATGCCGATTTTGGGAATTGACATTAATGACCCTTGTTTTCGAGAACACTACGTCTCTGTTTACGAGCAGGGATACCTGCGCGCGATCGACAATATTTATACGGCCGGTCTTTCAGAGTGCCACGTTAATTTACTGAGCGAGTTGGAAATTAAAGCTAACCTCGTGGTTCCTATTTTGCAAGGTGAAAAACTCTGGGGGCTACTAATTGCTCATCACTGCCGCAGTTACAGGCATTGGACCTCTTCTGAGATAGAATCTCTCCAGCAAATTTCCGTGCAGCTAGCAATTGCCATCAAGCAATCCACCCTTTTTGAACAAGCCAAAATAGAAATTGCCGAACGTAAATTAGCAGAAATAGCATTACAAAAAGCTGTCGTAGCTGCTGATACAGCTAACCGCGCCAAGAGCGAATTCCTTTCTTCTATGAGCCATGAATTGCGGACTCCTCTGAATGCCATTCTCGGATTCAGTCAGGTGATGGTGCGCGATTCATCTCTCAACAATCAACACCAACAGCACCTAGAAATTATTAATCGCGCCGGAGAACACTTGCTTGCGCTAATTAATGACATTTTAGAAATGTCCAAAATTGAAGCGGGCAGAAGTCAGCTTAATGAAAGCAGTTTTAATTTAATTCGCTTGCTAAAAACCTTAGAAGAAATGTTTCGATTAAAAGCTAAATCTAAGAAATTGCAGCTAAATTTGGAAGTTGGTGACGGCGTACCACACTTTGTTACGGCAGATGAAGGTAAATTGCGCCAAATTTTGATTAATCTTGTAGGAAATGCGATCAAGTTTACAGAGATGGGTAGCGTTACTTTGCGAGTAAAAAAGAAGGTAGAAGAAAGTTTGGGGGGTGAAACCGCAGAGTTTTCGGACACACACACAAAGCTTGATGACGCGGGTTCTGAACATTCCGAAAACTTAGCGGTTGAAACCGCAGCTATACAAAAAAAACCCGGATGGTGCACTGGTTTTAATCAGTCCGAAAGCTTGGCGGACTGTGATTGTGTTGACGCGAATCACCTTCACCCGGAATTGTTACGCCTTCAGTTTGAAATTGAAGATACTGGCCTTGGCATTGCCGCAGAAGAGATGAATAAGTTATTTGAACCCTTTGAGCAAACAAAAACCGGTCAAAAGTCTCAACAGGGGACTGGATTAGGTTTACCAATTAGCCGCAAATTTGTACAAATGATGGGAGGAGATATTACTGTCAGCAGTACACCGGAGTTGGGAAGTAAGTTTGCATTTGATATTCAAATTAGTCTTGCCACTCCCAGCGAGATTAAAATCCTTAAACCGCAGAAAAAAGTAATTAGTTTAGCCCCGAATCAACCAGAATACCGGATTTTGGTTGTGGACGATCGCGCCGATAACTGCCTAGTCATAGAGAGATTATTGTCACCACTAGGCCTCATAGTGCGAGCAGCTAGAGATGGTGAAGAAGCTATTGCTGTATGGGAGGATTGGCAACCGCACCTGATCTGGATGGATATGCAGATGCCTGTCATGGATGGCTATGAAGCCACCAGAAAAATTAAAGCTCATCCTCTCGGAAAACAAACTGTAATAGTTGCTCTTACTGCTAGCGCTTTTGAAGAGGAACGACAAACTATTTTAGGAGCTGGCTGCGATGATTTCATGCGTAAACCCTTCGAGGCAAAGATATTATTTGCGAAAATGGAAGAACTTTTAGGAGTACGTTACATTTACGAGGAATCTGTTGATACACCACTAGAAAATGAAAACAAAATTAGCGGAGTGACTAGCACTCAATCTGTCGAGTCACAACTCGGTCAAATGCCTCTTGAGTGGGTAGAAAAGATAGCTCATGCTGCTCATGAATGTTGCGACGATAAAATTGTCAAGTTGATTGAGGAAATGCCGAGCCAGTTTGCTGTGGCAGCACAATATTTAACTACTTTGGTGCAGGATTTCCTCTTTGACGATATTATAGATATAGCGCAGTCAGCAGTTGCAACGAGGTGAAAATACCTGTTTTGAACTAATTTCAACTTAGGACGCTATTCTCTTTAAAAAATACCTAGCATTAAGCCCGAATAGCGTCTCCTTGCCATCTCTTTTTAGGAGAGAAAATAGGAATTTATACTGTTGCGTTTTTTTTGAGGTAAAATTTTTAAGTGTTAATATCTGTTATCTTGACAAACTACCGTGAGCGATCGCATGGACAGCCATCAATATCCTACAATTCAAGCCAACATTTTAGTAGTTGATGATAAGCCCGATAATGTGCGGCTTTTATCTACAATCTTGACCGAACAAGGGTATCAGGTTCGTAAAGCCCTGAACGGGCAAAGGGCGATCGCTACAGTGCAAGAGTTTCCGCCCACTCTAATTTTGCTGGACGTGATGATGCCAGACATGAATGGATATGAGGTATGTGCAAAGTTGAAAGCTTCACCAAAAACCAGTTCCATTCCGGTAATTTTCTTAAGCGCCTTAGATGACGTTTTAGATAAGGTGAAAGCTTTTGAGGTGGGAGGAGTTGACTATATTACTAAACCTTTTCACGGTAAAGAAGTATTGGCACGAGTGGCAAATCAGTTAACAATTCAAAGTCAAAAACAGTTACTTCAAGAGCACACGAAGCAATCCCAAGAACTTGTCGAACGTTTGCAAAACGAAATTAAAGAGCGGCAGGGGGTGGAGCTAGCTTTACGGCTTGCTCAAACAAAGTCGGATCATTTATTGCTGAATATTTTACCAGCAGCGATTGTTGAAAATTTGAAAAAGGGCGAGGGTTCTCCTGCCCAGAGGTTTGATTCAGCAACAGTTCTTTTTGCCGATATTGTCGATTTTACGTCTATTGCTGCTAGAATGTTACCTCTAGAATTGGTAAATGTATTGAACCAAATTTTTTCCAGGTTTGACCAACTAACTGAAAAACACGGTTTGGAAAAAATTAAAACCATTGGAGATGCTTATATGGTAGCGGGGGGGTTGCCGGTGCCGAGGGCAGATCATGCAGAAGCGATCGCGAATATGGCATTGGATATGCAGGAAGCGATCGCTGATTTTCAAAATGACAGAGGCGAACCATTTCTAATTCGGATTGGCATTCATACAGGGCCAGTAGTTGCTGGCGTAATTGGCACTAAAAAATTTATCTATGACTTGTGGGGAGATACTGTTAATGTTGCTTCTCGGATGGAATGTCAAGGATTACCGGGATATATTCAAGTTACTACTGCTATTTACGAACTGTTAAAATATCGGTATTTATTTGAGGAAAGAGGTGCGATAACGATTAAAGGAAAAGGAGAGATGAGCGTCTATTGGCTAAAAGGTAAAAAAGATAATCCAGCGGTATAAACCGATGCTTGTCAAACGAAGTCCACTCCTAGCGAACTAATAGAGTACCCCAATACCCCACTTATTTAAGAAGTTGGGCATCTAACCTACGAGCTATGGATGAACGTCGAGCTAATTATTAAAAAATGAAAATAATTTGCAGTTTCCAATTTGTATTTTCCCGGACGATTTCAATGCGATCGATAAATTCTCGAAAGTAAAACCTGCGTTCTGATTCTGATAAATCGAGCCAAAATTGGGGAAGGGAAACAGTTTGGGCAGTTTCTCGCAAATTTACTGGGGGTAGTTGCGCTAATTTGCTTTGCAGTGCGGCAATTTCGGTGCGGATTTTGTAGGCTCTAAACTCTGCCGTTTCGGTGTCTAAAATGCCGCTGTCAATCAGGGCGGGAAGTTGCTCTATGATTTCTTGTTTGGATGCGATCGCCCTGACAATTCCTGCTTTAATTCCATTCATATTCGGCATTTGCAACCCAGCAACAGCATCGGGTAAATCCCGACAAATTCCGGCGATGGTTAATTGCAATACTTCATTGTAGGAAAAGCCGCTACATTTAGGCTGTTTTGGACAGTTAATCGGTCGCAAATAAAGGTATTCTTTTTCTTGGCGGTAGGAGGTGACTTTGGCAACTGTCATCGGCGATTTGCATTCTGCACAAATTGCTAAACCTGCGAGGGAACGTGGGGCGCTAGCGCTGCGAGGAGAAAGGCAGCGGTTACGGCGCAGTAACCTGTCTATTTGGGCTGCTTCTTCTCGGGAAATAATCGGGACGTGGGTGTTAGAAATTACTTGGCCGTTTTGATATTCCAAATCGCCTCGGTAGGCGGGATTTGTCAGCCAGCGGCGGCCGGTACTTACAGAGATTTTCTTGTTGTATTTCTTAGCTAAATACCGCACGGAACCTCGCAAGGAACCGTAAATTAAAAAGTGTTCAAAAAAGTCTTTGACGGTGGGGGCGGTGGATTTATCGATCGTATAACAATCTTTGCCGCGCCGGTAGCCGTAGGGAGGCTTACCCGGTGGAATCCGGGATTTGATGCGGTTGCGGGCGTGTCCTTTGCGAATACTCCGGCTGTGTTGGCTGCGCTGGATTTCGGCCAGGATTTGCAGCAAGTTTTTGCGGTTTCGCGGT
Organism: Microcoleus sp. Pol11C2; assembly: GCF_036701505.1. Taxonomy (NCBI): domain Bacteria; kingdom Bacillati; phylum Cyanobacteriota; class Cyanophyceae; order Oscillatoriales; family Microcoleaceae; genus Microcoleus; species Microcoleus sp. Pol11C2. Next base: position 860 of record NZ_JAUBQX010000074.1, on the reverse strand, counting down.
TCTGTTTCTGCTTGTACGATGATTTCGACGCCCAGGTTTTCGAGTTGGGCGAGGTGCGAACACACTTGCTGTACGGTGTCGCCGAGTTCTTCAAAACGCTGAATTAACAGGTATTTGACTGGTTCTGTTTCGCAGTCTTTTAGGAGTTGTTGCAGTTGTTGTCGCCCTCCTAAGTCTTGATAGGTGCGATCGACTTCTTGACCCCAAATTTCCGGGGCGGGTGCTGCTTCCAGTAGCGGTTCGGTGTAAGAATAAGCGATAATTTTCATCTGTTACTCGCTGAGTTCGATGATGTTGCCGTCGGGATCTTGGGTAAATAATGCCGATCGACCTGACGCGCTCATTTGAAACGGGCAATTGTGAGCGATTAATTGCTGTTTGGCTGCCTCTAAGTTAGCAACAGAAAACGCTAGATGTCGGTTGCGTCCCCATTTGGCATGGTCTACCGCATCTGGGATAATTGTGGCCGCTAAAATTAGGTGGAGCTGGAAGTCTCCGATTTGATACCAGATTCCGGGAAATTTTAAGTCGCGATCGATTTTTTGCAGTTTTAGTACGGTGCTGTAAAAGTGTTGCGATTGTTCCAGGTTGGAGATGAGGATGGCGCTGTGGAGGGATTGAGTAATTTGCATTTTTGTTTGGTATTTATTTTTTTATTTTAACCGCTGATGCAGGCAGATGAGCGCTGATGAACGCAGATAGGGTGATGTTTGTTTAGTTTTTGATATGATAACATTGTGAGTCGCTCTTAATATATTCATTATCAAGTCTTGTAACAAAAAACGTAATTGCTCAACCCCCTTGACAAGAGAACGAGATAAACATTAGATAAAGGAATGAAAAAACTCCCTGACCTAAAA
>NZ_JAUBQX010000118.1:0-1443 GCF_036701505.1 Microcoleus sp. Pol11C2 | reverse complement strand
GTAATTGCTCAACTAGGGGAAAAAAGGGAGCCATGAATAGAGAGGGCTTGTTGAATAGCTTGATAAGCAGTTAAGCCCTGCCTTTTACCAGTATTGACAACTGAACGAACCGCCGCAAATAAATCTCGCCCCCATTGGGAACGAAAGCAATTAGTCACGCGACGAAATATCACGCTCATCCGAATCGCTTGTTCGCTAGAATTATTTGTCGGTGGAAGTGCAGCATCTTCCAGAAATAAAAACAAATTATCCATCAGCTCGCCATAGCGTTTTCGCAACCGAACACCATCCGGTTGATATGGCATTAAACTCAAAATTGTGATTAATCTTTCTCGTAAATTACTGCGATATCGCTCCAGTCTTGCCTCGTCCATCCTGTCGCGTCGTCGATGGATGACAAAAGCTCTTAATAATAACCTCTTCATCGCTGGGGCAAAAATCTTGTCTCCTGCATCAATGGCATATTGACAATCCCGCAGTTGATGGGCTAAACACACCTGCCATTTTGCTGCTGGGTGATTTTTTTGAGCACTAAAAAGGTCTGATACCCACAGTTGCGGGCGATGTTCTCCGAGAACTTCACTAATTACTCCAGCCCCTCGACTGGGACGGATGACATGCAGGCAAATATCTTGGTTCTGAAACACCCATTCCCATTGGTTTTGTCCGTTCACTCTGGCACTGGTTTCATCCGAGCAAATTAATTTTGCCTGCCGCAAACGTTGCAGTATTTGATTTACCTGGTCATCTAAACTGGTTTTGACGGTACTTAAGAGGTTGGCGATCGCTCCTTCGGATATCTTGAGTCCAAAAACTTCCGCCAAGATTCCCGACAGCCGTTCGTAGCCGATCGCATGAGTGTAGCGCAGATATGTAACTAGGCTTTGAATTGAACTGCCAAATGGTGAACCCGGTTCCATTCCTGCGGGTACGGGGGCAAGATACTCGGTTTGACAACAGGCGCAGCGACCGCCATAACGTTCAATGCGCGTTACGATCGGGCGAATTGGTGGTAGTTCTATTTTGTCATAGACTGCTTGCAATTTTTGGGACGTGGCAGTGACTGTTTCTGAACACTGGGGGCAACTTTTGATTTGAGCGACAATGATTTGGTCGGGTTCGGGATGTAGATGTCTTCCCCCTCCTACTCTGCCGATGCTTTTTTGTCTTTTGACTCCTTCTATTTTCGATGGCTTCGGCTTGATGTTGGACTTGAATCCTTTTGATGGTGGAGTGCTTGAATTCGAGCTGGTTTTGGCGGGAGATGAGTTGGGTTTTGATTCGTCAGTGTCTAATGCTGCCCGCAGTTTTTTGATTTCCTGCCATAGCTCTACTATCAAGGCGTTTTTGGCCTCATCCGATAGTTGTTTTAGGTCAGGGAGTTTTTTCATTCCTTTATCTAATGTTTATCTCGTTCTCTTGTCAAGGGGGTTGAGCAATTAC